>JBEVLH010000201.1:0-3947 GCA_040509255.1 Hyphomicrobium sp.
GTCGGCTGGAACGATGTCAGGACTGCATCGGGATCGGGTTTGTCGGCGATGCGCGCGAGGACGTCGCCGGCGCTGGTGATGACCGGCATGCGATCGAGGTAGACGGAGAGCTGCCTCTCCGGTTCCGGAATACGACCACCTTCGGCCTGATGCGCGTAGCGCAAAACGGCGTCCGTGATCGCGAGCTCGGTAATGGCGCGGCGCTCCGTCGTCGCTTGCTCAGGGATCGTCGATGGCGCGCTGGCGGGCAACTTGAAATCGGATGCCTGCAAGCCCCAGGCATCAGCGCGACCGAGTTCGGCGATGACAAGGTCGGCCGCGCGCGTCAAACCGGCGTCGTCGACCCATAGTGGGCGGCATTGCCGGCTCTGATAAAATGCGACGACGGCATCGCGATCGGCGGCTTGGACATGGACCGCGGCGGCGTCCGCCAACCTGGCGCAGATCGCGGCCGGTACGCCGGTCAGGGGCGCGGGAGTTTGTAACGCCGCCGGGGCCGTCGCAGGAGACGCATCTTCGGCCTTCGCTGAGGACGGCAGCCACGTGGCTGCGAGTAAGCCGCCCGTCAGAATAAGAATTGCGATGGATGTCGGAGGGCGGCGGGTGGGCTTCATGAGGAACTCGTTACCTGTCGTTCGCGGAGATGTACAAAACTCGATATCATCATTCTGAATTGTTTTCGAAAGGCGCGCTCGGGTTAAAAGTCGAAACAAAGATCATTGCACGTTCGCACAATGCCTCGCCCCAACTCTTGATGTGGCGATCCCGGCAGGGCTCGAACCTGCAACCTTCGGAGTCGAATTCCGACGCTCTATCCATTGAGCCACGGGACCAGTCGACGCAAATTTCGAAACCTACTCTCGCCGCTTTCTGGTTTCAAAAATACCGTCGGGGAGCGCTCGTCGATTCCAGTCCGATGATTGCATATTCCGTTGAGCGGAGAAACGCATTCGTTCGGGGATCTTCGACGCGGTTGTAATTAGCTTAACCATCGGCATTTCGACTTTTTCTCAGGGGGAGATGTCGGGGTCATGACTTTCTTCGAAGAGGCCTGCCATCGGCACGCGGTCGCACTTTGGCGTCGGCGCCCGGACGTGGACGCATGGAATCGTTGGCGTGCTCGCGCCTTCTATCAAATACTGAGCTATTTCGAATTATCGGGGCAACGGCCGACGCCGTCCGGGTCGATGGTGTTGCTGGCGCGTTTGGCCGCCGCATGTGCGGCACGCTACTGCGGAAAGGCCGAGACGCTACCGGTGCGCGACCATTGGCAGCGGATGGCAGTGAGGTGAAGCCGGCGCGCGCATATGGAAGTCCGAATTCGCAGAGCGCGTCCGAAGCGTTGCTCGCATCGCGCCCAATATGCTTTGCACATTTGGTCCTTTCCGCCCTCGGAACCTTACGCGGCGCGGCTCCGTTTTCCACCTGGAAACGCGGTACGAAAGGAGACTTTACATGTCTATTGGTAAAATCGGAGCAGCGACGGTTGCGCTGTTCTCTGCATGTGCGTTCGGCGCGATGGCGCAGGCCGCCGACTACAGCTCAGGCGTGAGAGAGCAAACGCCAGGCTCGAAGCCCACGACCGTTACGCCGATTCCGTCGAACGAGGGCGCAAGCACGGGCGATTCGGGTGTTTCGTCGCCTGCCGGCATTCCCGCCGATCCGACGACGAACGAAAACGTGCAGCCCGGCCCGTCGACCAATACGCCAAACGATCCGGCTGCTGGATCAGATCCGGGCGCGCGGGTTCCGTCGTCGCCAGCCGGCACGGGCACATCCAGCCCCTAATGCCACTGATCTGAGTTCGATTGATAAAAAGGCTCCGGGTTTTCCCGGAGCCTTCTTTTTTCAGCCGATAACGACCTTAATCGACACAGGCCTGATAACGCCGCCACCAATACGGGCTGCCGGTGCGAACGGCGCGGCTGTAGAGCCAGCCACAATCGTAGCCGCCGCCGTAGGCATAGTCGTCGTAATAGCCATAATCGTAATACGGGTAGCCCGCGTAGATCGGATAGCCGCGGCGATGATGGCGCCCATGGCCGCGCCAACGGTTGCCATAGCCGCTTCCGAAGTTCTGACCCCGGCGGAACCCGCCGTCGCCACGGGAGCGACGCCCGAAGCCCGAGCCATCGAACGAGCGTGAACGGAATGCCTGACCACGGAAGCTGCGTCCGCTAAAGCCGCCGCTGCTGCCGCGGAACGACCTCGACGAGAAACCGCCACCGCCAAAACTGCGGCCTCCGCCTCCACCGAAGCTGCGACCGCCACCGCCGCCACCGCCGCCACCGAAGCTCCGTCCGCCTCCTCCGCTGAAGCCTCCACCGCCGCCGTGGCCGCCGCCAAAGCCGCCGCCACCTCCTCCGCTTCTCGCGTCGGCAGCAATGCTGCCGAGCGTCAGGAGCATCGCCGCTCCTAACGCCGCGATTGTTTTCATGTACATAAAAACTCCTTGGTCTCTCAACTTGGATGCCCTCACGACATCCCTAGCCACAATAACTAGTGGGCAAATGTCGCAGTTCCTATAGGTCGACAGCCTCCGGCGATCATCACGACGCGCGACGGAATAGTTCGCGACGGATTTAACGACTTCCAAAAGTGGTTGCAGGCCGCCGGAACCAATGGCGCGGAGCCGACGTTGCTTAATCAGACGGATGCACCAGCGTACGTCAGGCGCCCGTTAAAAGGTGCCCAGGCCGCTTGAGAGCTTCATGCTCTCGGCGGCTTTGCTTTGATTTGGGCCGCTTCGGGCATTAATCTCATCAATGCACTTTCCCGCGCGGATGCATGCAAATGGCGAAAAAAAAACTTTCCGAATATCGCGCCAAGCGAGATTTCACCAAGACCGCTGAGCCGAGTGGGAATGCCGTCATCCGGCCCGCGAAGAATTTGCGCTTCGTCATTCAGAAACATGATGCCACCCGGTTGCATTACGACTTCCGACTTGAACTCGATGGCGTGTTTAAGTCGTGGGCGGTGACGCGCGGGCCTTCCGTCGATCCGAAAGACAAACGCCTCGCGGTCGAGGTCGAGGATCATCCGCTCGACTACGGCGATTTCGAAGGCACCATTCCGAAGGGTCAGTACGGCGGCGGCACCGTCATGTTATGGGACCGCGGCTTTTGGGCGCCGCTGGGCGACGTGAGCCCGGAAGAGCAACTCAAAAAGGGCGAGCTGAAGTTCGTGCTCGCCGGCGAGAAGCTTAAGGGCAGTTGGGTGCTCGTCGAGATGAAGGGCGATCGCTTCGGAGGCAAACGCCACAACTGGCTTCTCATCAAGCACAAAGATCAAGGGGCGCACGCCGGCGACGCCGACAAGATCCTGGAGCAGGACCGGTCGATCGCTTCCAACCGGACCATGGCGCAAATCGAAGCTGGCAAAGGCAAAGGGCCCGAGCCGTTCATCCTCCGACGCAGCAAGGCTGCGAAGCCAGACGCCGTGTGGAATTCGAAAGGGTCGCCTGAGGACGATGTTCCCAAAGCTGCGGCACCGGACAAACCCATGAAGCGGATCCCGGTCCGCAAGGCGGTCAAGCCCTCGAAAAAATCTTCGGCGCTATCCGGTAACGGCCGTGTACCGGTCCTGGGAGTTTCGATTTCCCACCCCGATAAAGAGCTTTGGCCGGCGGCCGACGGCGGCAAGGCCGTCAGCAAGCTTGATCTCGCGCATTATCTCGAGGCCGTTGGCGAGTGGATGTTACCTCACATCAAGGGACGGCCGTGCTCGGTGATCCGTGCGCCGGACGGCATCGGGGGCGAGACGTTCTTTCAGCGCCATGCGATGCGCGGAATGTCGTCCGAGATAGAACTCGTAAGAGTATCAGGTGATCGCGAGCCATATATCGAGGTCAACTCGGTCGAGGGGATGGTTGCACTCGGCCAGATCTCGTCGCTCGAATTTCATCCCTGGAATTGCGAGCCGCTGGAGCCAGACATTCCCGGACGTCT
>JBEVLH010000202.1:0-6001 GCA_040509255.1 Hyphomicrobium sp.
GTGATGGATACGTCTTCGCCGCTACCGCCGGTCGACGCCGCCCAAACCGGCGTATCGGAGGACGGCGATGATTGAGAGGCCGCTTCGGGCGCGCCGGCCTTGATCGCCTTCCAACGGCCTTCAAGAATTCCCAGAGAGACCACGGCTGCAAGCTGAGACGCATAATCGAGATCGCCGTCGGTAATGCGGTACGAGCGCTTCAACAGTAGGCCGCCGACAGCGTCGCTGCCCGCCAGCGTGACGGTCAGTTTCTTTGCTGCGACGTCGGGCTCGGCGACCGCGAGAACGATCAGCCCGGCTTTATATTCGGCCTTGATCTTCTGCAGGGCGGCGTCCTGCCCCGACAGAAGTGCGTTGATTGTTTCCGTCTGAATCGTGGGCTTCAGATCTTGGATGGCGACGGGCGTGATGGTGTGGGCGACGTCGAGGCTCGTCCAGGCGCGCCGCCACAATCCCCGATCGTTGGCCGCGGTCGGGGGGTTGCCTTGGACTAGCACAGTGACGAGGGTCACCTCCGGCGCCTGCTTTTCGACGAAGGGGATATTCTGGCTCGACAACAGGCCGCGGACCGCGTCCGGCTGAAACGAGTAATCCAGGCTCGCAAGATAGGTCGTCGACGAATAGCGTTCCGAGCGGACCGAAACACCCGACACGAGATCGCCTGTCTTGGTCCCTTGCACCCGTGCGAGTTGCTTATAAGCGGTGACCGGAACGAGGCGCTTCAACAGCGAACGAAATGCCGCCTGCTGGCCGTCAGCGAGCGCCTGGTCCTTGGCATCGACCGCGTTCTTGGCCGTGGCTTCGACCGGGTAATTGCCAACCGTATAAGGGGCGTCGGGATCGGCGGCGACGGCAGGCGCGACACGAAGCCCTGCGGCTGCGGTTCCGATCAGAATGGCGATGGCGAAGCAGCGGCTCACGCGCACCGTTAAATCCCCCGTTTTTCGCGCTACAGGCCGCATCGGCCGAGCAAGACGCCGATCGGAACCTGGCGCACGAGCGCTTCGTTGCTCTCAGGTCCAGTCGCTGCTACGACCCCCATGACGGGTTGGCAATGGGGCAAAAGTGAGTTTAAGCGAAGCTTTCCCCCGCTGCGATATCTCACGGATGGCGGCGTTCTCGAACCCAACATTTCGCATGACGACGAGGATCGATGACCGCGGCTGACGAAAATTCGCTGAAATCCATCACCTATGCTGACGCGGGCGTCGATATCGATGCCGGCAACGCGCTTGTCGCGGCGATCAAGCCGCTGGCGCGGGCGACGAGCCGCCCGGGCGCGGACGTCGATCTCGGCGGGTTCGGCGGCCTCTTCGATCTCAAGCGCACCGGCTTTCGCGATCCTATTCTGGTTGCGGCCAATGACGGGGTCGGCACCAAGCTGAAGATCGCGATCGACACCGGGCGGCATTCGACCATCGGAATCGATCTCGTCGCGATGTGCGTCAACGACCTGGTGGTGCAGGGGGCGGAGCCGCTTTTCTTTCTCGACTATTTCGCGGTCGGAAAGCTCGACGTCGAGGTGGCGCGCGAGGTGATCGCTGGTATCGCGGAAGGATGCCGGGATGCAGGATGCGCGCTCATCGGTGGCGAAACGGCCGAGATGCCCGGCCTCTACAAAAGGGGCGATTACGATCTCGCGGGGTTTTCGGTCGGGGCGGTGGAACGCGACGAAATTCTTCCGCGTGCCGATATTTCGGTTGGCGATGTTTTGATCGGCCTCAAATCATCGGGCGTGCATTCGAACGGCTATAGTCTGGTGCGCAAACTCGTCGAGCACGCGAAGCTCGACTGGGCCGCGCCGGCGCCATTTGAGCATTCGCAAAAAGGAACTCTGGCGGAGGTGCTGCTCACGGCGACGCGAATTTATGTCAAGCCGCTGCTGGCGGCGATCCGCGCGACGGGCGGATCGGGATCGGCCGGTGCGATAAAGGCGCTTTCGCACGTCACGGGCGGCGGCCTTTCGGAGAACGTACCGCGCGTGATGCCGAAGGATGTCGCGGCGCGGATCGACCTCGGATCGTTTAACGCGCCGCCGGTGTTCGAATGGCTGGCCAAAACCGGCAACATCTCAGATGCCGAACTTCTCCGCACGTTCAACTGCGGTATCGGCATGGTGGTGGTCGTTTCGAAAGCGCGCGCCGAGGACGTCATTGCGGCGCTCAAATCGGCCGGCGAAGAGCCGGTTGTCATCGGCGACGTCATCCCGCCGACGGGCGAGAAGTCCGAAGCCAAGGGCAAGGGCGAAGCCTGGGCGGTGAAGTATGAGGGCAATCTGCGGTTTGCGTAATCGGCGGCTAGGCTACGGCAGCGCGAAGATGGTCAGCGTGCCGCCGAGGCTGGTGTAATTCGACAGCGACGCGAAACCGCCGACGGCCCCCGAGCCGTCCTCCGGATTCGTAAGGCCCGCAGCTAGTCCTATTCCCGCCCATCCGCCGACGCCCGAAAGCACCGCCACATATTGCTTGCCGTCGTGCATGTACGTCATCGGATTGCCGACGATGCCGGACGGCGTCTTGAACTTGAACAGCTCCTTGCCGGTCTTCTGGTCGACGGCCTTCAGATAACCTTCGAGGGTGCCGTAGAAGATGATGCCGCCGGCCGTCGACAGCGGCCCGGACCAGACCGCGAAGCGCTCGGGCTTCAACCACGCGGCCTTCCCTTTGGCGCCGTCCCAAGCGATGACAGCACCCGTGTCGCCGTTGGCGCCGGGGGCGGGAAACATCGTCAGCGTGGCGCCGACATAGGGCTGGCCGGCGGTGTAGCGAACCTTGAAAGCCTCCATGTCCATGCACAGCCGCGTCATCGGAACGTAAAACAGCCCGGTGAGCGGCGAATAGGACGCCGGCTGTTGGTTCTTGGCGCCCATCGCGGACGGGCAGATGCCTTTGGTCACGTCGTCGGTTCCGGTGGCGAACGGCGAGAACTTGCGGTCGACTTCGGGACGACCGTATCGGAGATCATTCTTGTCCATGACGATCCGCTTGGCCCAGTTGGCATCGGGATCGAATTTCTCTGCGACGAGCAGCTCTCCGGTTAGCCTGTCCCAGCTGTAGCCGAAGCCGTTGCGGTCGAAGTGCGTGACGGTCTTGCGGCGGAAGCCATCGAAGTCGAGTTCGGCGAGAATCGGCTCGTTGATGCCGTCGTAGTCCCATTCATCAAACGGCGTCATCTGATAAGCCCACTTCGCGACCCCGCTGTCGACGTCGCGTGCGAACATCGTCATCGACCATTTCTGGTCGGCCGGCTTGTGGTCCGCGCCCGCGCGCTGGACAGGGTTCCACGTCGAGGGATTGCCGGTGCCGTAGTAGATGAGGTTGAGGTCGGGATCGTAGGCCATGTAGCCCCATGTCGGGCCGCCGCCGATCTTCCATTGGTCGCCGTTCCAGGTGTTGAGCGAGGAGTCCTTTCCGACCGGCTTGCCGAGCGACATGGTCTTTTCCGGATCGACGAGAATGTCTTCATCTGGACCGGTCGAGTAAGCGCGCCAGACCTTGTGGCCGGAATTCAGATCGTAGGCCGTAAGGTAACCGCGGACGCCGAACTCGCCGCCCGAGACGCCGACGATCACCTTGTCTTTGACAACGAGCGGAGCGCCGGTGCCCGACGCGCCGTTCTTGGGATCATCGTCCTTGACCGTCCAGATTTCCGTGCCGGTTTTCGCGTCGAGCGCAATGAGGGATGTATCGGCGGCGTGCACAAGAATCTTGCCTTCAGCGTAGGCAACGCCGCGATCGACGGTGTCGCAGCACATCACGGCGATGGCGAATGGGTCCTGCTTCGGCTGGTATTTCCAGAGGATCTTCTGCTCGTGCGCGAGATCCAACGCCGTGACAGTGTTGGGAAACGGCGTGACGAGATACATGATGTCGCCGACAACCAGGGGGCCGCCCTCGTGGCCACGCAGGGCGCCGGTCGAGAACGTCCAGGCGACTTTGACGTCGCCGACGTTCGCAGCATTGATTTGATCGAGTTTTGAAAAGCGGTGGCCGCTGTAGTCGCCGGATTGGATCGCCCAATTGGCGGGATCGCCTGCAAGCTCCAGCACGTCCTGATTGGCGTGAGCTGCCGGTGCGAGCCCCATCGCGACGACGATGGCCGCAATGCGCAATCCTCGTTTCATCCGATCCTTTGGACCGCACGTTCGCCTCGGCGATGGCACAAGGCACGCGGCAGGCCGTACCAGACATTCGGCCGATGACGATTGAAACGCGGCAAGCTGAAGCGCTGTCCGGCGCGATCCCGCAAATCTCGCTGATGCTCTACGTGCGCATTAACGCATTGAAATGCTTGGCGGCCTTGGACTGCCACGGAACTGAAAAATTGGCGGCCTAGAGATGCGCGTCCGTAAACCATTCGGGAAGGACGACATGACGGCCAGGGCAGACGACTTCGTCGTCGGAGAAATCATCGAAATCAAATACCGGGTGCCGCAACCTGCCGCCGACGACCCGTCGGAGCCCCGGTTGTCCGACAGGTGGATCATGGCCGAGATCATCCATCAGGACGACGATGCGCCGCCGATGGCACGGCTTGCCGACGGCCAGCTGACCGACATCCGCGCTTATATGACGTGGCGGCGGGTTTCGAGACTGACCGACAAGGACTTCTCCCGGTCGGGACGTTAAGTTTGACCCCGATTAAATTCCGGGTTGTGCCTGCATTTAGGGGTGACTGTCACACAATCGAAAAGCGGTGGGGTCAGAAGCGGAGACGACGTGCGCCGTTAGAGAGATTCGGACCTGCTTCCGTTATGCGATTTGACCTTTCGCGCCTGAGGAAACAGCGGCCGGCCAGCGAGGCAACGTGATGCGCATTCTCATCGCCACGGACGCCTGGAAGCCGCAGGTCAACGGCGTGGTGCGCACGTACGAGAACCTCAAGGCCGAACTTGAAGCCGCCGGCCATTTCGTCGCGATCCTGTCGCCGCTCGATTTCGCGACACTGCCCTGTCCCGGCTATCGCGAGATCCGGTTGGCTCTAGCGCGGCGATCGCAGGTGGCTGCGATTTTGCGGCAGGGCAACTACGACCACGTTCACATCGCGACCGAGGGGCCGATCGGGCTGGCGACGCGTGGCGTATGTCTGCGGCACGGAGTTCGCTTCACGACGTCGTTTCACACACGGTTCCCCGAATACATCCAGACCTATACCGGTCTGCCGGCATGGATCAGCTACGCGTTCCAGCGTTGGTTTCACCGGGCGGGCATCGGGATGTTCGTCGCGACGCCGTCGCTCCGGGCCGAACTTTCGAAGCGTGGGTTCCGGCGGCTGATGTTGTGGTCGCGCGGCGTCGACACGGCGCTGTTCAAACCACGGGCCGAGCTTCAGAGAGAGGACGGCGAAAAATCCGGACCGACGTTCCTCTACGTCGGCCGCGTCTCGCGTGAAAAAAACGTCGAAGCTTTTCTTGATCTCGATCTGCCGGGACGAAAGATCGTCGTCGGCGACGGACCTATCCTGGGCTTTTTGCGGCAGCGCTATCCGGACGTCATCTTCACCGGCGCCAAGACCGGGGTGGATCTCGCGCGCGAATATGCGAGCGCCGACGTCTTCGTGTTTCCAAGCCGGACCGATACGTTCGGGCTGGTGCTGCTCGAAGCGATGGCTTCAGGACTCGGCATCGCGGCTTACCCCGTGACGGGACCGATCGATGTCGTGACGCCGGGCGTCACCGGATGTCTCGACGCCGATCTGAAAGCGGCGGCGCTCTCGGCGTTGACGCTCGACCGCGATCAGGTGCGTGTCCAGGCGATGCGGCACGACTGGTCGCGCGTTGCCGATCTTTTCCTGGCGAACATCTATCAGGCTCGACGCGCAGCGGGCCTCGGCAAGCGCCTCAATCAGGCGCGAGCCGCTCGCGCGTTGCAGATCAAGCCGCGCCCCAGCGCTCGGACCATTGGCTAGCGCGAGAGGCGTTGAGCAGCAGAAAGCCGGCGCATTGCACCGGCTTTCCTTTCATAACATGCGGATGTTTATCGACGGTCGTCGAAATCGCCGA
>JBEVLH010000203.1:0-5108 GCA_040509255.1 Hyphomicrobium sp.
ACGTAAGCCGGCGGGATAATCTCAAGCTCATTATTGAGGCCAATGGTCTGTTGCGAAGCTTTCCCGGCGTAACGGTTGCCCTCGTTCATGGGCGATGCATGGCTTTCGCAAGCGGCCTCGCGGTCCAGGCGGACATCGCGATCGGCGGGGATGACGCGGTGCTCGGATTCAACGAAATCCGGTACGGCCTCGCTCCTCTGGTCGTGCTGACGTATTTGCCGGAATTCGTCGGCTCCAAGATCGCGAAGGAACTGATCTACACAGGCCGCGACGTTACAGCGGACGAAGCGGTGCGACTTGGGATGCTTAATCGCCGCGTCTCATCGGAGACGTTGGCGCAGGAAGGCGAACGTATCATCGCGGAACTCGCGACATACCCTCCTGGGGCTATCCGGCTTATCCACAGCTTCACCGAGGAACTGCCAAATATCACCGACGGAGATCCCGCATTGGTGGGCATCGAACGCCTCGTCGCATGGATCGACGCCGGAAAACCCTAGCGCGCGACACGGCGCTGTTTGCGCTGGTGACGTGGCAGGTCGCGCAGATTTGCGAGCGTCTGGTGATCCAGCACGTCGGAAATAGCGTTGCGGACGTTGAGCATCGTCAGCCGCACGGGGCAGCTTTCGTCGTCGGCGCAATCGTCGCATCTTTGGAAGAAGTTGCTTGAAGCGCAGGCGATCGGAGCGAGCGGACCATCCAGCACTCTGACGACGTCGCCGATGAGAATGTCCTCAGGCTTTCGAGCAAGGTAATACCCGCCGCCCTTGCCTTTCTTGCTGTGCACGAAGGCCGCTTTCTTGAGATCGTTCAGGATGCCTTCGAGGAACTTCTTCGGGATTTCGTTTTCCTCGGCGACGGTGTTGATGAGCGCCAGCTGCTGCGACGGCAGACGAGCCAGATAGACCAGGGCCTTGAGCCCATATTTTCCTTTTTTCGTCAGCATGGAGCAGGGGGGGTAAATGTGGATTGATACATCTGAAGATCACAGAAAAGATTCTTAGTATAGCAGAAAAATAGATTTTCCTCGAAGGCTGGATTCCGGTGCCCACGTCATTCAATTGACGATCCGGTTCGACCGATGCTTCACCTGCCCGCAAACACTGACGGCGGGGTTACACTGGCATACGCGCGATCGTGACAAAAATTTCTTGGCAAAAGTATCTATCGAAGCAGAGGCGAGAACTCGTCTCCATCGTTTTCGCGATCCCCTCGCACACTTTGAAAAACACGATTTGCTTCCTCCACAAAATCACTTTTCGTCATAAGGCCGCAAACGAACTGCATTCTGCCGAAGCACGCCGGATGCCAGACGGCTCTGGCGCCAGAACACCTCTGGTTGAGCCGCACCTTTCAGCTCAATTGGCGATGCGACTCTAATGACTACTATGTCTATAGACTATCAAGTGATTATTATTTAGGGTGCCAAAGCGTCTGAAGGGGCGCTGAGGCCCTCGCGCGTCGCGACGGCGAACCGTCTGCGTCTCGGGGAGACAAAGTCTGCATGGTAGATCACGTTCACGCAGCGGAAGAAAACGCGCGGTGGAAGCATGACGGCGTCCGCGTCGTGCCGGCGACTTCTCTTTACGCCAACACGCCGCAGACACCTGGCATGAGCCGGCTTGCGGCCATCGATTTCGCGCGCGTCGGCGCACAAAAGCTCTGGGCAGGCACCGTAACAATTCTCCCCAACGCGAAAACCGGGGCGCACCATCACGGCCATCTGGAAAGCGTCATCTACGTCATCAAGGGTAAGGCGCGTTTGCGATGGGGTGACCGGCTCGAATTCGTGGCGGAGGCCGGCCCTGGCGACTTCATTTACGTCCCGCCCTACGTACCTCATCAGGAAATCAATGCGAGCCAGGACGAACAACTGGAATGCGTACTTGTGCGCAGTGACGGAGAAGCGGTGGCCATCAATCTCGATGTCGAGGCGGTCGAAAAGCCTGAGACTGTCTTATGGGTCGATCCGACCCATCCCGCCTGAAGTTCGCTGCTTTTCTTTCGGCGAATGCCGGCGCGCAACCGACTTCTCTGCAAACCGGCAGAGGCATCACCGTAAAGCGGGATGCTTCAATTCAATCATCGATCAGTTCGGATTATGAAGTTGGACCGCTCTGCCATCACATTCAGCGATATCCTCTACGAGAAAGAGGATGCCATTGCGTGGATTACGATCAACCGGCCCGACAGTCTCAATTCGCTCACCCGGCATACGGTCGAAGAGTTGACGATTGCCTTCACCGACGCCGCCGAAGATGCGGAAGTCGGTGTCATCATCCTCACCGGCGCGGGAAGTAAATCGTTCTGCTCCGGCGGCAACATGCAGGCCATTTCGGAGCGGACGTCGCACGTCAAGCGCAATCACTTGCGCGCGATGAGCCATCTGGCGATCGCGATCCGGACCGCAGGTAAGCCGACGATCGCGGCCGTAAACGGCTATTCCATTGGACTAGGGCACGAGCTGCACCTCATTTGTGACATTACGATCGCCGCGGAGCACGCCCGCTTCGGCCAGACTGGCCCAAAGATGGGGAGCGTGCCCGTATGGGCCGCAACGCAATTGCTTCATCGAACAGTCGGCGAGAAGCGCGCTCGCGAAATTCTTTACTTCTGCCGGCAGTATTCGGCGCAACAGGCCCTGGACTGGGGGCTTGTGAACGCCGTCGTGCCGGCAGCGGAATTGACGGCGACGGCAACCGCCTGGGCGAACGAGTTGCTCGAGAAATCACCGACATCGTTACGAATTGCGAAGATCGCACTCAACGCGGAGTCGGATCAGGCCTTCTGGGGCACGATGTTTTCGGGTGGCGAGTTGCTGGCGCAGCACGTCGACAGCGAGGAATTCACCGAAGGTCCCGCGGCGTGGCTCTCCAAGCGCAAGCCGGAATTCTACCGCTTTCGAAACGCGGCAAAGAAGAACTGAGCGCTCCCCATGCCGGACAATCGCGCGCAAACATTGCTTCCCAATTTACTCGTCGTCGAGCTTGGACAGCGACTGAGTGCGGGCCTTTGCGGATCATTGCTTGCGGAGTTGGGCACGGACGTCATCGCGGTCGAGTTGACGTCTGAGGTTACCCATTCGCTCGGAAAACCTATCGATCGCTCACTCAACGTCGGAAAGCGAAGTTTGCACGCCGACCTCGATGCTTCCGCAGACGTCGAACTCCTCGCCGATCTCATCGTTCGCGCCGATGTCGTCTTGGTTTCTGCGGACGCAGATCCCGCGTGGCCGGAGCACATTACGACCGCCCTCAAAGAAACGGACGCGATCGTGGCGGACGTTACGGCCTTTGGCGCAGACGGGCCGATGCAGGGGCGTCCATATAGCGACGTCATGATCCAGGCCATGTCGGGGATCATGCATACCAATGGCGAGCAGGGACAAGCGCCGGGCTGGTGTCGCGCGCCGATCGTGGAAGCATCGGCAGCTCTCTATACCTGCGCCGGAATTCTCGCGGCGCTTCGCGTTCGCGGTTCGCAAGGCATCGTCCAAAAAGTGTCCGTCGCGGCATTCGATTGCGCGATCGGAATGCTCGCTACGTTTCTGCCCAAATATTTCGCAGGCCAGAACGTCATTCCCATCGGAAATCATCACCCCGGCATGTCGCCGTGGAATGCGTATCGCGCCAAGGACGGCTGGGTCCTGATCTGCGCCGGCACCGACGATCAATGGCGAAGACTATGCAAGCTGCTCGGAAAGACGCATCTGATCGACCGTCCAGCATTCAAGACGAACTCGGATCGGGTCAAGAACAGTCGCGAGATCGACGTCGAGATCGAGGATTGGACAGGTAAGTTCAGCATCCAAGAATGCTTGCATGACCTCAACAAGATCGGCATCTCCGCTGGCCCTATCCTGACGATGGCGACGATGCCGCTGGAGCCCAATATCGCCCATCACCGGATGATAAGCGAAGTCCGTAGTGGAGATCGCGTGCTTCGATCGCCGGGTAGCGTTTTTCGCGGCTCCCTCGCTCAGGGCCGGACGAGTGATCGCTTGCCCGCCGCGAATGAGGACCGCGCTTTTTGCGAGGGCCTACGACAACGGTCCAAGCGGAACGCGGAAAAGAAAAGCGAAAGGCGGCCGGCACTCGAGGGTATTCGCGTTCTGGAAATGGGACAGTTCACGACCGCTCCGCTCGTCGGCCGTCACCTCGGCGCGCTTGGCGCGGACGTCGTCAAGCTGGAGCCGGAAGGCGGCGATCCATCCCGCCACATGCCGCCGCAGCGGGACGATCAAAGCTACTTCTTTTCCCTGAGCAACAGCGAAAAGCGCGTGATGACGCTCGACCTGAGGCAGCCCGGTCGGGATCGTCTCCTGTCAGAGTTCATCGCAGGAGCCGACGTTCTCGTCGAGAACACGAAGCCCGGCACCTTGCCCAGGCACGGGTTTACGCCGGAGGCGATCCTGTCGATCAATCCCCGCATCGTCTATTGCGACATCAGCGGCTTCAGCAGCGGATCGCCGTCTGCGGGATTGGGAGCGATGGATACGACGATCCAGGGCCTCGCCGGCATCATGGATCTGACGCGGTCAGCCGGGGCGCCCTATAAAACGGGCATCTCCGTCGCAGACCTTCTCGCGGGGCAATTTGCGTTGGTCGCCGTGCTTGCGGCGCTCGATTTTCGGGAGCGCACCGGACGCGGCCAGTATATCGAGATCGCGATGCTCAACGCCGCCGCCTGGGTCACGCGGACCCAATGGAACGACGCCGGGCAGACTTCAGAAGACTATCGTGTGCTGACGTGCTCGGACGGCTACGTGCTGGCAAACGACGGGGGATCTCCCGCCGATGCTGTGAAGCCCGGCATGACACGCAAGGAAGCTGTAGACGCCATCCGCGACGCCCACGGAAGCGCTGTCGCCGTGCAAACGGTGTCGGAAGCTGCCGATCATCCTCAGACCAAGGCGCGCAGGCTTATCATCGAAGGCGCGACAAAAGCAGGTCGATATTGGCCGCTGTTGGCAAGCCCCATAGGCTTGTCCGAAACGCCGCCTTCCGTCTCGCGCGTTCCCGGGGCCGCCGACAGCGACGCCGCTGAGATATTCGCAGCGTGGGATCTGCATTGGACGCCCGAAGCGACGCCCGCTTTGCGCATCAATA
>JBEVLH010000204.1:0-9615 GCA_040509255.1 Hyphomicrobium sp.
CAGACGTCAACACTCAGGCCGCTGCGGCGGCCACTGCAAGGCGCAAAGTTCTCGACAGCCTTAAGACCGGCGATACGTTTTTCCGCTTACTCACCCAGTCCTCCGCCTACCTTGTCCTCGCGATCTTGGGAGCGATTTTTGTTTCGCTCATTCTGGGCGGCTGGCTCGCATTCAGCACCTTTGGCTTCAGCTTTCTGACCAGGGAAGTCTGGAACCCGGTTACCGAACAATTCGGCGCGCTGGCGCCTATCTACGGAACGATCGTCACCTCCGCGCTCGCCATGTTGGTCGCCGTCCCGATCAGCATCGGTATCGCCGTCTTCCTGACCGAACTCTGCCCTATGCCGCTCCGCCGGCCCATCGGCATCGCCATCGAGCTTCTGGCCGGCGTCCCGAGCATCATCTACGGCATCTGGGGCCTGTTCTTTTTCGCCCCCTTCATTCAGCAATACGTCCAGCCCGAGCTGATCGCGACCTTCAAGAATGTTCCGGTGCTCAACCAGCTTTTCGCCGGACCGCCCTACGGCATCGGCATCCTGACATCGGCGCTCATTCTCGCGATGATGGTGCTGCCGTTCATCACAGCCGTCTGCCGCGACGTGTTCGAAACCGTGCCGCCCGTGCTCAAGGAGGCCGCCTACGGCATGGGATGGACGACCCGCGAAGTCGTCAGGAACGTCGTCATTCCTTATACACGCGTCGGCATCATCGGCGGCGTCATGCTGGGCCTAGGTCGCGCTCTCGGCGAAACCATGGCCGTGACGTTCGTGATCGGCAACGCTCACCGAATTTCCGGGTCGATCCTGGCACCCGGAACCACAATCTCGGCGACTATCGCCAACGAGTTCACCGAAGCCGTCGGCGATGTCTATACCTCGTCGTTGATCGCGCTCGGCCTCATCCTCTTCTTCATCACCTTCGTCGTCCTCGCTCTGGCTCGCTTGATGCTGATGCGGATCGACCGGAAGGCGGGAGCATAAAACATGGCCTTGGATCTTGCTAAATATCGCCGGCGCCGGCTGCGGAGCACGATCACTATCGCGTTGTGCTGGGGAGCATCCGGCCTCGGCCTGACCATCCTCGGCGTTATTCTCGCGACGTTGGTCTACAAAGGCATCGGCGGCCTCCATCCCAATGTCTTCACCGAAATGACGCCCCCGCCCGGCAGCGATGGCGGCCTGCTGAACGCCATCGCCGGCAGCCTTGCGATGACCTTCATCGGCGTCATCGTCGGCACGCCGGTCGGAATTCTGGCCGGCACTTACCTGGCTGAATACGGCCGCTTCAACAAAGTGTCGTCGATCATCCGCTTCATCAACGACATTCTATTGAGTGCGCCCTCGATCGTTACGGGCCTGTTTGTCTACGAAGTCTTGGTTCGCCCGATGGGCCACTTCTCCGCCCTCGCCGGTGCCGCGGCGCTTGCCGTTCTCGTCATCCCGACGGTCGTTCGGACCACGGAAAACATGCTGCTTCTGGTTCCGAACCAGCTGCGCGAAGCATCCTCCGCGCTCGGCCTGCCGCAGTCGATCGTCATTCGCAAGGTCGCCTACAAGGCTGCACGCGCCGGCATGATCACGGGCGTGCTGCTCGCCATCGCCCGCGTCAGCGGCGAGACCGCGCCGCTGCTGTTTACCGCTCTTAACAATCAGTTCTGGAGCACCGATCTAAATGCTCCGATGGCGAGCCTGCCGGTCGTCATCTTCCAGTATGCGCTGAGCCCATACGAGGACTGGCAGCGTCTGGCTTGGACGGGTGCTCTGCTCATTACCGCCGCGGTGCTCGCGCTCAGCATCGCCGCACGTTGGTTAGGATCTTCAAGGACGCCGCAATGAACCTAATGTCAAAAGACGTCGACGCCGGACTGACGGAAAAAATTTCGGTCAAAGATCTGAAATTCTACTACGGGACGTCGCTGGCGCTGAAGGGCATCTCGCTGCCGCTCTACGAGCGCCAGGTGACCGCGTTCATCGGCCCGTCGGGTTGCGGCAAGTCCACGCTCCTCCGCGTTCTCAACCGAATGTACGACCTCTACCCCAACCAGCGGGCCGAGGGCGAGGTCATGTTCGACGGCGAAAACATCCTCGACATGAAGGATCTCAACCTCCTGCGTTCGCGCGTCGGCATGGTGTTCCAGAAACCCACACCCTTCCCGATGACGATCTATGAAAACATCGCGTTCGGTCTGCGCCTTTACGAGCGCCTTCCCAAGTCGGAAATCGATGCGCGGGTCGAGTCCGCGCTCGAGAAGGCTGCGCTGTGGAAGGAAGTGAAAGACAAGCTTCATGCAAGCGGCCTTTCGCTCTCCGGCGGCCAGCAACAGCGCCTGTGTATCGCGCGCACCGTCGCGATCCGCCCGGAAGTCATCCTCTTCGATGAGCCGTGCTCGGCGCTCGATCCCATTTCGACGGCCAAAGTCGAAGAGCTGATCGACGAACTGAAGCATGAGTTCACGATCGCGATCGTCACCCACAACATGCAACAGGCCGCCCGCGTCTCTCAGCGCACCGCCTTCATGTACCTCGGCGAACTCGTCGAATTTGGCGTCACGCAAAAGCTTTTCACAAGCCCGACCGATAAACGCACGCAAGACTACATCACGGGCCGCTTCGGCTAGTGCACGCGCGTTGAGGCAAATCTGATTGCAGGATCACGACGATGAATGAACATACCGTCAAGTCATACGAAGAAGAACTGAAGCTTCTCGATCGCCGCATCGCCCAGATGGGCGGCTACGCCGAAAAGCTGCTTGTACAGGCGATCGACAGCCTTGAACGACGCGATCCGAAGCTTGCCGAAAAGGCCGTTGCCGACGACGTCGTCATCGATCAGCTCGAGCGTGAAGTCCAGGACCAGGTGATCGTGATGATCGCCCGCCGCCAGCCGCTCGCCAACGACCTTCGCCACATCATGACGGTCGTCAAGATCGCGGGCGACCTCGAGCGCATCGGCGATCTCGCCAAGAACATCGCCAAGCGCGCGCTGGCGATCGCCGGCGAAGCCTATCCGAAGCCGCTGATGACCGGCATGCGCCACATGACCGAGATGGTCCAGAACCAGCTCAAGGACGTCCTCGACGCGTTGACGGCGCTGGATGCCGAGAAGGCCATGCAGGTTTGGCGCAACGACCAGCAGGTCGATGCGATGTATAACTCCCTGTTCCGCGAGCTGCTGACCTACATGATGGAAGATCCGCGCAACATCGGCATCTGCACGCACTTCCTGTTCGGCGCCAAGAACATCGAACGCATTGGCGATCACACCACCAACATTGCCGAGAACGTCTACTATCTCGTTCATGGCGTTCCGATCGCTGACGACCGGCCGAAGGGCGACAAAACATCGTCGACCCTGATCACGCCGCGTCAATGACCGTGAGATCCTGAAGCAATCCGGTCCCAGCATCATGCCAGCCAAGATTATCGTCGTCGAAGATGAAGCGCCGCTCGCCGAGCTGCTGCGGTACAATCTGCAGTCGGAGGGCTACGACGTCATCCCGGCCTCCGACGGAGAAGAAGCCGAGCTGCTTCTTTCCGAGCAGAACTTCGATCTCGCGATCCTGGACTGGATGATCCCGAAAATATCGGGCATCGAGCTATGCCGCCGTTTGCGCAATCGCAGCGAAACGCAGAGCCTGCCGATCATCCTGTTGACCGCGCGCGGCGAGGAAACGGACCGCGTGCGCGGACTGACGACCGGCGCCGACGATTACGTCACCAAGCCCTTTTCGGTCCAGGAATTGATGGCCCGCGTGAAAGCTCTCCTGCGTCGCGCCTCGCCCGAGCGCATGAGCGACATCCTCGTTTCAGGCGAGATCACGATAGACCGCGGCGCCCATAAGGTGATGCGTGGCGTTCGCGAAGTGCGCCTCGGACCGACTGAATATCGGATGCTCGAGGTCTTCATGGAGAGCCCTCGGCGCGTGCTGTCGCGGAGCCAGCTTCTTGACCGCGTGTGGGGCCAGTCGTCCGAAGTGGACGAGCGTACCGTCGACGTCCATATCGGTCGTCTCAGGAAATCGTTGATCCGCGGCAACGAGAGCGATCCGATCCGCACGGTGCGCGGCGCCGGATATGTCTTCGACGGCCGCGAAGCCGAGGCCCAAGCTTAGCAGAGAACGATGTCATCCTCGGGCTCGTCCCGAGGAACCATCCACATACGAATGCAACGCCAATCGATCCGCCGATTTTTAGGCGCGCCTAACTCTGAGCTGTGAGACAGCTCGACAGATTGCGCGCCAGTCCCCGCATCAGCTCGAAATAGAGATTGGGGCCGGGTGGCAGCATCTGACCTTCGACGTCGATCGTGCCGGACCGCGCATGCGTCCCTTCCGTGACAGCCGCAACAAGGTTGGGTTGAAAGCTCGGCTCGGTGAAGACGCAGACCGCGCCGAGCGATGAAATTTTGCTGCGGACATCGGTCAGGCGGCGTGCGCTCGGAGGCACGTCCGGGCTGACCGTGATAGAACCCACCGCGCCAAGACCGAAACGGCGCTCGAAATATTGCGTGGCATCGTGGAACACGATGAATGGCTTGCCGTGCGCACCTTTAAGCTCTGAGGAAAGTTCGCCATTGAGCGCATCGAGATCGGCGTCGAGCGCCGCCTCGTTCTGCTTCACCTTGGCGGCGTATTGCGGATATCGCGCAGCAATGGCTTTCGCCACGTCCGCGACGATCGCCTTGGCATTGTCAGGATCGAGCCACAGGTGACCGTCTTTGCCATCCTCGTCGTGGTCCGCGTGTTCATCATGGCCTTCGTGCTCGGCCTCGCCTGCCTCCTCGTGATGATGCTTCTCGAACGTCCCGCCCTGCCGTTGATCGAAGAGCTTTACGCCATCCGCACCGGCAAGCGTCAACACGGTGACGCCCGGCGGCAGCGACGTCACGATCTTGCGCGTGAAAGGTTCGAGTGAATCCGAAACGCGAATGAAGATGTCCGCATCGTTGATGGCCCGCGCGGTCGAGGGCTTCAACGTGAAGGTATGCGGCGACGCCGATCCGTCAACGACGAGCTTCGGCTCTCCGATCCCGGCCATGAGGCGGCTGACGAGCGAATGAATGGGCTTGATCGTCACGACGACGTTCGGCGTCGTCTCCGCACAGGCTGCCGATGTGATATGAGCGAACGCGAACAAAACCGTCAAAACGCTCGCAACTGCTCGCATTACCGGATTCCTCAAGCTTATAAGACGTATAATATAACCATCGGAGGCGCTGACGCAAATCGGGAGAGTTGGCCTAAGCCAATGGATTTCCGGTGTCGCCGTCGCAATCTCGCCACCTTCACTGTGCGTCTGCTAACAGCAAACCACACTGGATTCTTCGTCTCATCGACGAGCCCTGGGGCCGAGGCCGATCTTGAACAAAGCCTTCAACGCATCTCGCTATCTTGCGGCTTTCATCGTTGCTCTTGCCGCGCTCGCCCTTCCCGTGTCAGCCCATCCGCATATGTGGGTGACCTACAAAATGACGGTCACCTACGACAAAGGCACCGTCACGGGCGTCGATCACGTTTGGAGTTTTGACGACTCCTACGCCGCCATGGCGCTCGAGGGACTCGATACTAACAACGACAGCAAATACGACCAGCACGAGCTTGAGCCGCTGTTGAAGGTGAATATGGATGGCCTCAAGGAGTTCAACTATTTCACCGTCGCGAAACTCGGCGAGGAACAACTAGCCTTTTTGCCCCCGACCGCTGCCCATCTCGAATATACCGACGGGATCCTGCGGCTCTTCTTTCATCTGCCGCTCGCCAAGCCGGTCCTGGCCGACGCCGAAGGCTTGACCTTCGCCGTTTTCGATCCTTCCTATTTCATCGATTTCGAGCCGGAGAAAACCGACGCGGTCAAGCTCGCCTCAGCCCCTCAGGGCTGCGCGGCGACGTTGCTCGACCCCGACGCCGAAAAGGAAGACGCGCAAGCCAAGAAGCTTGGCGCCGCGATGGCCCAACAGTTCGGCGCCGGCGTCGTCGGCTTCGGGTCGTACAAAACCGTCGCCATCACCTGCAAAAAGCTCTGACCGCTTCGAATTGATACGCCGGTTAACTAGGCTTTAAGTTTTCGACCGACCTTCGATTTTTAACGAATTAGAAAGGATGAGATCCGTCGGCCGTCCGAGGTGGACCATGCGCACGCTCATTCGCCATTTGCTCTTCGTCACCCTGATGTTCGCGCCCGTTGCATCCACCCGGGCCGGGATCGACACGCAAGCCCCAATTCCCGCCGGTGCCCTGGAACTGGTCGTGGTCGAGGCTGATGGCTGCATCTACTGCGAGATTTTCCGCCGCGACGTCCTGCCCTCCTACCAATCGTCCGAGCAGAGCAAAGACCTTCCCCTTCGCTTCGTCGACATTAACGATATCGAAGCCGACCACCTCGCATTCAAAAGCTCCGTCGACATCGTGCCGACTTTCGTCGTGGTGAAGTCCCAGCACGAGGTCGGTCGCATATCCGGCTACATGGGCCCGGAAAACTTTTTCCATTCGATCAGCTATCTGCTGGCGTCAGCGCCCTGAGGCCGGCGCTCCGCCCCAGAACCGGCTGGACCCACGATAAGTCCGGTATTCCCGCCCGATGACGCCGGAAATGCTTGTAAAATCGGGCTCTCTCCTGTACCGACGCGGTTTCCGTTTTCGGGGGCTTCGAGCGCCAGCATGAGCCGGATCAGGCCGCACGTCGGTATTATCATGGGAAGCCAGTCGGACTGGCCGACAATGCGCCACGCCGCCGACATCCTGGCCGAGCTCGACATCGCCTTCGAGACCAAGATCGTGTCCGCCCACCGCACGCCCGAACGGCTTTACAGCTACGCCAAGGGCGCCAAGGCGGCCGGCCTCAAGGTCATCATAGCGGGCGCGGGCGGCGCCGCCCATCTGCCCGGCATGACCGCCTCCATGACGATGTTGCCCGTCCTCGGCGTGCCGATCGAATCCAAGGCCTTGAAGGGTCAGGACAGTCTCTATTCGATCGTTCAGATGCCGGCCGGCGTACCGGTCGGGACGCTTGCCATCGGCGAAGCAGGCGCCAAGAACGCCGGACTGTTCGCCGCCGAAATCCTGGCGCTCTCCGACGCGGCCCTGGCCGAGCGGCTCGAAGCCTGGCGCAAGCAGCATTCGGCCGATGTCGCCGAGACGCCCGTGCAGGGCTGAAGACCACCGCGATGAGCGTCATCCCTCCCGGCTCGACCATCGGCATCCTCGGCGGCGGACAATTGGGCCGCATGCTCGCGATGGCCGCCGCCCGTCTCGGCTTCAGATCCCACATCTACGCGCCGGATTCTGACAGCCCGGCATTCGACGTTGCCGCGGCCCACACTGTCGCGGCCTATGAAGACGAAGCCGCCCTCGCAGCCTTCGCCGCCGCGGTCGACGTCGCGACCTACGAATTCGAAAACATCCCCGTCGCCACGATTGAATTTTTATCGGCGCGCGTGACTGTCCGTCCTGGTGCCAAGGCGCTTGCCTGCGCCCAGGATCGCATGAACGAGAAGTCGCTCGCGCGTGATCTCGGCGCGATGACCGCGCAATTCGCCGCCATCGACAGCTTCTCCGATCTCGCACAAGTGCTCGACGGTGGCTTCCCGGTTCCGTCTGTCCTGAAGACACGGCGCTTCGGTTACGACGGCAAGGGCCAGGCGAAGATTTTGACGCGCTCCGATGCTGAAGCAGCCTGGACGGCGATGAAGGGCCAGCCGTCGATCCTCGAAAGCTTCGTCAATTTCCGCGCCGAGGTTTCAGTGGTCGCCGCACGCGGCCACGACGGTTCGTGCAAAGCTTTCGACGTCACCGAAAACGAACACCGCAACCATATCCTGCATCGCTCGGTCGCGCCCGCCTCCCTTGATCCGAACGTCGCGAACGATGCCGTCGCCATCGCGCAGAAGATTGCCGAACGCCTCGACTACGTCGGTGTCTTCGCCATCGAGTTTTTTGTCGTGCGCGACGAAGGTTTCGACCGGTTATTCGTCAACGAAATGGCCCCCCGCGTCCACAACTCCGGGCATTGGACGATGGACGGCGCCTTGACCTCACAATTCGAACAGCACATTCGCGCCGTCGCCGGCTGGCCCCTGGGTTCGCCCGCATTGAAAACGCCCGGCGCCGAGATGATCAACCTCATCGGCGACGACATTCTCGCCTGGGAGAAGATCGCCGCCGAGCCCGGCGCATTCTTCCACCATTACGGCAAGAAGGACGCGCGCCCGGGCCGCAAGATGGGTCACGTCAACAGGCTGCTGCCGAAAAAGCCCTGACGGGTCCGGATCGCCCCCCGAGCAGGGCTAAAACGGGAAAAATTCCGCAGCCGCGTTTGGTCCGGGTAATAAATCGTTAGCCGTAAAGCGTTGGAACCGTAGCCGCTGAACATCGTTGCGTAACAACATCGTGCCACTTTGCACGACGCCGCAGTCGCGGCACCCCGACTTAAAAAAACACACAGGAGCCACAATGAGACGCGCACTCGTTTTCGTGATGGCGTTGATGACGGCATTGGCTATGCCGGTCGTCGCCGAAGCGAGACATGGAGGACACCACGGAGGCGGCCATCACGGCCATCATGCGGGCGGTCACCACCGCGGCGGCGGCCACTTCGGTCATCGCGGCGGCTTTCGCGGGCACAACTTCCGCGGCGGACGACATTACGGCAGGCATCACGGCGGCCGCCACTGGGGCGGTGGTCACCGCCGGTATTGGCACGGCCGCTGGTGGGCTTACGGCGTAGGCAGCTGCTGGCGCTGGTCCCCGTACTACGATCGCTTCGTCTGGGTCTGCTACTGACCTGACTGTCCGCGATTACGCGATCAGGAGAATGTCATACGGCTCCGCATGTGCGGGGCCGTTTTCTTTCGCCGACGTCGAACGCTGTTTGGCGGCGCTCCATCAATCGATGCGTGCGCTTGACATGCATCTATCGCCTGGCGATTGATGCGCAGACGCTCAAATGACGAATCGGAGATGCAGACGATGGACGCAAAATCAGCCCTGATCGGAGTGCTCTTCGTCGGCGTCGTCGTGCTCGGCTACCTTCTTTGGGACGCCCAGCAGTCACACGTAAAAATCGATCTGCCCGGGATAAAGATTGAGGGGGATTGAGCTAGCTTATTTCTTCAGCACCCTCTCGTGCTTTAGAAAGTGTCCTTCGCGAAATTTTCGCCTATGCGGTTCCGCGTTCTCCGAGAAGTCCACATAGGGCCAACCCTCCCGAGGCTGTCATCCCCGCCTTCGCGGGATGACGAGAACGTTTCAAAGCCTCAATTTTCACCCCAACCCCCGCGCCTCTTCCTTGACCCGCACGTCCGCGATGATGCGGTCGAGCAGCAGGCACGTGCGCTTCCAGAGATCTGAACCCTTGCGGTAATCGGCGCCGGCATAGAAATCGCAGCGACCCGCTTTGAAAAGCTCGACGCACTTTGTCTCGCTCTCGTCAGGCCCGTGCACCGCGATCGCATGCCCGCCGTTCTTTTTCAGAAGCGCCATTGACGGTACGTCGGTGTCGCCGTCGCCGAAGTAGATGAAATTCGAAAACGGGATCGGCCGCTCGTCCTCCGGCATGTGCGCGTTGATGCTCTGCCCGAGATCCTCGATGCCCTTGTTGATGCGGAACAGGAACTGCGTCT
>JBEVLH010000205.1:0-9001 GCA_040509255.1 Hyphomicrobium sp.
TCGGACCCCGTTTCGGCTGCCTTCTGCTTCAGGCGGATCGCGGCAGCCAGCCCGGCCGGTCCAGCGCCGACGATCACCACGTCGAAGTCCATTGCCTCGCGGGCCGGCAAGTCGGCTTCGTCAGCGGCCATCATCACCTCGAATTGCTGGCTGAGATTTCATTGACCTCGATTAGGTCGCGGGAAGGAAAGCGTCAAGTTGACCAATATCACCGGAACCGCGGCTCCCGATGCGTGCAATTGCGCGGTTAGATGCTTATTGTTCTGATCCGATGACGAGCTCTGCTTTTGATCACGATGAAATGCTTGCCCTGCTCGATTGGTTTCAAGCCATGGGCGTTGACGCCGCGGTCGGCGAGACGGCGCACGATTGGCTGGCGCGCGGAAGCGAGCCGCCGGCTGCGGGCTATTCGTGGCCAAAGCGCGATGCGGGAGCGGCCGGCACCGCTGCGGCCGCTGCCGGGCAAGCGAGCCTAGCTTCTGCGGTCGGTTCGCCAACGGTATCGCGCCCAACGGCGGGCGGTAGCGGTATCGAAACGGCGCGGCCACGCGCCGCGACGCCGCTTGGGGCGAGCGAAGCGGAAACCGGCGCCCGGCGTATAGCGCGCTCGGTCACATCGCTTGAAGGGCTCGAAGCGGCGCTGCGAGAATTCGAGGGCTGCGGGCTGAAGGCGACGGCGACGAACCTGTGTTTCTACCGGGGCGTAGCTCAGGCCGACGTGATGATCATCGGAGAAGCGCCTGGCCGCGATGAGGATCTTGCCGGCAAGCCGTTCGTGGGTCGCGCCGGGCAGTTGCTCGACAAAATGCTTGGGGCAATCGGGCTCAGCGAAGCCAACGTCCACATCACCAATATCGTGTACTGGCGGCCGCCAGGAAACCGCACCCCGACACCGCAAGAGGCGCTGGCCTGCCGCCCGTTTCTGGAGCGGCAGATCGAGCTAGTCGGCCCCAAGATCGTCGTGGCCGTCGGTGGGGCGGCTGCGAAGGAAGTGCTCGGAGCGGCGGAAGGTATCATGCGGCTGAGGGGCAGGTGGCGTGACATCACCGTGGGTGAGCGAACTATTCCGGCAATTGCCACACTGCATCCCGCATATCTGCTCCGTACGCCCGCCGCCAAGCAACTTGCCTGGACCGATTTGTTGCAGATTAAGTCGAAGCTGACCTAACCAACGAGGCTTGTCATGGCCGGCATCGACGCCGAACGCCAGTTCATTCCGATCCGGATCGCCGTCCTGACCATGTCGGATTCCCGCACGCTCGCGGAGGATACGTCGGGCGCGTACCTCGCGCGTGCCATCGGCGAAGCCGGACATGAGCTGGCGGACCGCAAGTTAGTGAAGGACGATCCGGCCGCGATCCGAAGCATCGTCGAAAGCTGGATCGGCGATCCGTCCGTCGATTGCGTGATCACGACGGGCGGCACCGGGTTTACGGGCCGTGACGTCACGCCGGAAGCAGTCAAACCGCTCTTCGAAAAAGAGATCGAAGGATTCGCGATCCTGTTTCACATGCTGTCATTCCAGAAGGTCGGGACGTCGACCATTCAATCGCGGGCGTGTGGCGGCGTGGCGCGCGGAACCTACATCTTCTGCCTACCGGGCTCGACCGGCGCCTGCAAAGACGCGTGGGAAGGCATCCTGAAATTCCAGCTCGATATGCGGCATCGGCCGTGCAACTTCGTAGAGATCATGCCGCGGCTGGAAGAACATCGCAAATCGCCGTGATCTTCACGCGCCGGTTTCGACCTTGCCATGCAGGCGCGCGATCATGCTGACGGGAATACCGGCGCCGTAGAGCATGTGACAGACCTGGTTGCGGAACGAGCGCGAGAGATAGCCCTCGCGCCGATAACCCTCGGCCGATGTCACGGCGTTGGCGTCGAGCATGGCGAGGCGACGGCGGCCGAGACGGCGCGCCAGGTCGAGATCTTCCATGATCGGCATGTTTTTGTAGCCGCCGACCGCGTCGAAGAGCTGACGCGGGATGAGCAGGCCCTGATCACCATACGGCACGCGCAAAACCTTGCACCGCAGATGGACGAGGCGTTCGAGAAGTCTTGGCGCGATGCCCTTGTCGTCAAGCCGGAAGGTGAACGCGCCAGCCGCCATCGCGCGCTCGCCACGATCGATGCGGCGCATGAACGAGGTGGCGCTGCGTTCCCAGCCGTCTTCGAGAACGGTGTCGGCATTGAGAAAGAGAAGCCAGGGAAAGCGCGCCATCGCGGCGCCCTGGGCTAGCTGTCCGCCGCGCCCAGGAGCGCTAACGACGACGTCGGCTCCGGCTTGATCGGCGACGTCGGCGGTGCTGTCGGTCGATCCGCCGTCGACGACGATCACCTGCTTCACGATACCGTCCACCGCCGCGGGGACCAGCGCCGCTAACGACGCCGCCAGGGTATGCTCAGCATTCCGTGCAGGAATGATAACAGATATCATTCCCATTTCCTGACACGGCCGTTCGCGCACGGCAAGGCGCGCCAAGTCGCGGGCCCGACCCGCTAACGCTCAATCGTTGTGAGTTGTTTGTTCTTTATTTGTTCTTGCTAGCCTGCTAGGCTGCGTTTCGTTCAGCAACATAGGCAACGGCATGGCGCCCGATAAAGCTTCCGACATTCGATCAGCCGATCACGTCGTCGATTCTGAGCGGCGGCGGGGCCGAGGGGCGCGCTCGAATAAAACCGGGCGCTTCGAAGCGGAGGCGCATGAAGCGTTCGACGACGGTTGGGAAAGCCTTGGCGATCTCGATGCCTTCAAGACCGAGGTGATCGAGGAAGCCGCAAAATCGATCATTTCTCACAACGACAGTCCTGACGTGTCATTCGACAGCTCCATCAATCCATATCGGGGCTGCGAGCATGGATGCATTTATTGCTACGCGCGGCCGAGCCACTGCTATCTCGGCCATTCGGCAGGTCTCGATTTCGAAACGAAACTTTATGCGAAGCCCAATGCGGCGGCGCTGCTCGAACGCGAATTCAAGAAGCCCGGGTACCGGCCTGAGACGATCGCCCTCGGAGGCAACACCGATCCCTATCAGCCAATCGAGCGAGAGCGGCGGATCACCCGCGCGATCCTTGAGGTGATGGCGCGTGCCAATCATCCGGTGGGCATCATCACGAAATCGGCGCTCGTGGCGCGCGACATCGATATCCTAGGGCCGATGGCGGAGAAAAATCTGGCGCGGGTGGCGGTGTCGATCACGACGCTCGACCGGCACGTGGCGCGGGCGATGGAGCCACGCGCGGCGACACCGACCAGGCGGCTTGAAACCGTCCGCCGGCTTTCGGAAGCGGGAATTCCGGTTACCGTCATGACCGCGCCGATCATCCCGGGTCTCACCGATCACGAGATCGAGCCGATCCTTGAGGCTGCGCGCGAGGCGGGTGCGCGCGATGCCGGCTACGTGCTCTTGCGACTGCCGCTCGAAATCAAGGACCTCTTCCGCGAATGGCTGGCGGAGGAATTTCCGAACCGTGCCGAAAGGGTCATTTCATTGCTGCGGTCGATGCACGGCGGGCGAGACTACACGCCGGACTTCGGCGTCCGCCAGCGTGGTCGCGGCCCCTACGCCACGCAGATCGCTCTACGCTTCCGGCTTGCAAAAAAACGACTAGGGCTTGGGGAAGATCGAGTTGCGTTGCGAACCGATCTATTCGTGCGGCCCGGTAGCGGTGGACAACAGCTTTCACTGCTTTGACAGGCGGAATAGCGCGATGACCAAATCGGCGAATGAAGATCGCCGATTCGCGCATCCGGCCGACGTTCGAACTGGAAGCCGCCGAGCATCAGCTCGGATCGCGGCCGATTGCAGGCGTCGATGAAGCGGGTCGAGGGCCTTGGGCGGGTCCGGTGGTTGCGGCAGCCGTCATTCTCGACGCGGACAGGATCCCCGCGAACATCGATGACAGCAAGGCTCTCGACGAGGATTCCCGTGCCTATCTTTACAGGCGCATCATGAAGGTCGCGATCGTAGCGGTCGGCATAGCCGAGGTCGACCGCATCGATCGCGAGAACATCCTGGGCGCGACGCTCTGGGCGATGGCGCAAGCAGTCGGACAACTCGCGGAAGTGCCGAAGCTCGTGCTCGTTGATGGCAACAAGGCGCCACGCGTCCCCATGGCAACTCGCACGATCATCAAGGGCGACGCGAAATGCCTGTCGATTGCGGCGGCGTCGATCATCGCGAAGGTTACGCGCGATCGGATCATGCGCCAGATGGCGCGCGATTATCCGGGATATGGATTTGAACGCCACAAAGGCTACGGCACGCCTGAGCATCAGGCAGCAATCGATAAGTTCGGAGTTTCGCCGTTGCACCGGCGTTCATTCAAGCCCGTCCAGCTCGCGCTCGGGCTGGTAGACGCTTGATCCGTAAGCCCCTCAAGTTGCACATCGAATCAAAAATATAAATCGCTTGCGTCCGGTCTGAGCGTATCCAAGCGGCCATTCGATCCTGTACAAAGCTCGACAGCCCGCCGCGTATCGTGAAGGCGGGTATTCAAAGTGATTGTAGCGTAGCAGGTCGAGTTCATGGGTTCGCGTCGCGTCAAGGGCCGCTCGGAGAGCGGAACGATTCTTGTTGGTGATTGCATCACCGAATTGAAAAAACTCGCGACCGCGAGCGTCGATCTCGTCTTCGCCGATCCACCCTACAATCTTCAGCTCGCCGGAGATCTGCTGCGGCCTAACAACACGAAGGTCGATGGCGTCGACGACGTCTGGGACAAATTCGATGACTTCGCATCGTATGATTCATTTTGCCGCGCATGGCTCGCGGAATGCCGCCGGGTGCTGAAACCGGACGGCGCGATCTGGGTCATCGGCTCGTATCACAACATCTTCCGTCTCGGCGTCGCGATCCAGGATCTGGGCTTCTGGATTCATAACGATGTCGTATGGCGGAAAGTGAACCCGATGCCGAACTTTCGCGGCAAGCGCTTCACCAACGCGCACGAGACGATGATCTGGGCGGGGCGGGATAAAAAATCGCGCGTGACGTTCAACTACGAAAGCCTCAAGGCTTCGAACGAAGACATCCAGATGCGTTCCGACTGGCTCTTCCCCATCTGCTCGGGGCCGGAACGCCTGAAGGACGAGGGTGGGCGCAAGGCGCATCCGACGCAAAAGCCGGAAGCGCTTCTGCACCGTATTCTCATTGCGTCGACGAAGCCCGGCGACACGGTGCTGGATCCGTTTTTCGGAACGGGGACGACCGGGGCCGTTGCGAAACGGCTCGGGCGCAAGTTCATCGGCATCGAGCGCGACGTCGATTATGCCAAGGCAGCGGATGAGCGAATCGCGAAGGTGCGCCCGCTCGATCTCGATGCGATTGAGGCCGTGCCGTCGAAACGCAACGAGCCGCGCGTGCCGTTCGGGCAGATTCTTGAGCTTGGGATCATCGAGCCGGGCCGGAAGCTGTTCGATCCAAGGCGGGAGGTGCGGGCGGAAGTGCGAGCAGACGGCACGCTGTTCTACGCGGGTCAGCAGGCGTCCATCCATCGCCTGGGCGCCATCGTGCAAGGCAAGGCCGCGTGCAATGGCTGGACGTTCTGGCACTTCGAGGTCGAGGGCAAGCTGAAGCCGATCGATGTGCTGCGGTCCGAGGCCAAGCGGCAGTTGGGGTTGAGCGGCAGTGTGATTGTGGAAGCCGCGGAATAGTCCGGATGGCCGCCTCCGAGGGCGGCCATGACGTCAGAATGGAAAACCGCCTCGGATCAGTTGTCGGCGAGGCCGTGGGCAATGATTTTCTTCATCAGGCTCGGAAGAGCCTGCGCATGGAGATCGCGGCGCTGGACCCACCGGCAGTGCTCCTGCTCAGCCCACAGCGTCAATCCAGCGTCGATCGGCACGAGCGCGCGATAGACCAGCAACTCAAGCCGGAAGTGCGTGAAAACGTGCACAACCGTCCCCGTGACCGGCGACCATGAGCCGGTAACGGGGGCCGCTCGCATGGCCTGAGTTTTGGTCGGCAACGCCTCACCCCACGGTGTCGAGGGCACTTCAAGCATGCCACCAAGCAATCCGGCTTCAGGCCGCTGGCGAAGAAGAACGGCCCCGTCCTCCCGTTGCACCAGAAATGCGATGCCGAAGCGCGAGGGACGCGCGGCTTTCGCGGGTTTGATCGGCAAAAGATCCGTGAGATTTTGCGCGCTCGCGGCGCAATCCTGCTGCACGGGACAAACGAGGCAGGACGGTTTTTTAGGGGTGCAGATTTCCGCACCCAAATCCATCATGGCCTGGGCGAAGTCTCCTGCACGGCGCTGCGGCGTGAGCGTTGCAGCCAGACGACGGATTTCGGGCTTCGCTGCGGGCAACGGCTGCCTCACGGCGAACAGGCGCGACACCACGCGCTCGACGTTGCCGTCCACGGGCGTCGCTTTTTCACCGAAGGCGATCGCGGAGATGGCGGCGGCCGTGTAGGGGCCAATACCCGGGAGCTTCAGAAGTGCGGCCTCGGCGCGGGGAAAGGCGCCGCCATGGTCGCGCACGACGGCGTCAGCGCAGGCCTTGAGATTACGAGCACGCGAATAATACCCGAGGCCGGCCCATTGCTGCAGAACCTCTTCGAGAGGTGCGGCGGCAAGCGCCGACACGGTCGGCCAGCGTTTCACGAATTTCAGGAAGAACGGTACGACGGCTTTGACGGTCGTCTGCTGTAGCATGATTTCCGACAGCCAGACGCGGTAGGGATCAGCGACCTTGCGCGGGCCGTAACGCCACGGCAGGTCGCGCCGCTCGGCTTCGTACCAGTCGAGAAGGGCCTTGACCGTCAAAGGGCCGGCGGGCCGCAACGGGAGTTGCTGCTGCTTCCGACGAAGAGCGGCATTTTCCTGGACCGCGCCCATGCGCCCTTCATCTCCGGTTGCGCGAAAAGCTCGAATCGCATCGACAATGGTAGCGGTCCTATACGTCACCACAAGCCTTTGAACGCGAGACCCTCCGTTGTCGGACATGGAACCCACAGCCCAGAGGCACAGCCTGCCGCCCGACACGCGTAGCGGCGGCAAAGGCGTCTTCGCGAAGGCGGTGGGGGCGTTCGTGCCGAAAGTGACGGCGGCGGTGTTTCAGAAATTCGGTTTCCATAGTGCCGAGATCATGGCGTCCTGGCCGACGATCGTCGGGGCGGAGGTTGCGCGGCTGGCGCGGCCCCACTCGATTAAATGGCCGCGCGGCAGCAAAGGACCGTCCGATACTGTCGAAGACGGGGGAAGCGGCGCGGGGGCGACGCTCATTGTGGCGACGGACCCAGCGTTCGCGCTCGAAGTTTCCTACCGGCACAAGGAAATCATCGATCGGATCAATCGATATTTCGGTTACCGGGCTATTGCTCAGATCAAGGTACTTCAAATGCCCCGCCTCGATGAGGGCGCTCCCGGCGAGGCGAAACGGGCGGCCGCCGCACCGATGACCGTGCCTTGCGGGGATCTCGGGGAAGCGCTGGAAGCCCTTGGCAGAAGTGTCGCGGCGGCAAGCGCGCGCTAACACCGTTCTTCACCCAAAATTGCCGATCGTTTGGTTGCCATTCACATGGGATTGGGCTTATTCGGGCTCAGAAACCGTGCTAGGCGGGCGTTCTTCGATCGCAATTCCAAGTGCGAGATGTAATCCCAGAGGAGTTGGGACCTTGATCACGTTCAAAAAAATCATTCCGGGCCTACTCGCTTTGGCCACCGTCGCGGGGATTGCCGTTGTGACCGCCGACCCCAGCTTCGCGCAGCGCAAGGATGGCCCGACCGAGGTTCCGGTCGAAGAACTGATGAAGACCCCCGAAGGCTTGGCCGAACTGTCGCTCGGGTCGCCCGATGCCAAGATCACCGTTGTCGAATATGCGTCGATGACATGCCCGCACTGCGCGCACTTCACCAACGACGTCTTCGGAGACTTCAAGAAGAAGTACGTCGACACGGGAAAGGTCCGATACATCTTCCGAGATTTCCCGCTCGATAACCTCGCCGCCGCCGTTTCCATGCTTGCGCGCTGCGCAGGCCCGGACAAAGCCCTTCCGATGATCGAAACCTTCTATGCCAAGCAGGAAGACTGGGCGTTCGCGAGCGGCAGCCCCGTGCCGAAACTGTTCGACATTGCGAAACAGGCCGGCTTCACGCAGCAAAGCTTCGATAAATGCCTGACAGATCAAAAGCTTTTGGATCAGATCACGGCCGAACGGACGCGCGCCAGCGACACGTTTGGCGTCAATGCCACACCTACGTTCTTTATCAACGGCAAAAAGCTCCAAGAGGCTCCAAGCATGGAGGCATTTGATAAGGTGATCGGGCCGCTGCTCGCGGCGAAGTAACCCGGGAAGCCGAATGCCTGCCGTCCGCGCCTTCAGCCTCGCCGTTGTCCTTCTCTCGGCTGGTTTGCTATCGGGCTGCAGCGGTGGGGGGCTGCCGGCGCTTTCGCCATCGGCGACTGCAAGCCTCTCGTCGGACAGCAGTGCGCTCGGAGCTTATCCCTCGACGGGGTCCGAAACCCGCGATGACGGCATGCCGACGCCATTCGGCGATACAAGCGGCGCGGCATCGAGCACGGGCCGCCAGGTCATCGAGAACCCGACGGTCGCCGATATCATGGCGCCAAGCCCGCTGCCGGAAATGAGCTGGGGCCGGCCCAACGCGCCGGTCACGATCGTGCAGTACATGTCGCTGACATGCCCGCACTGCCGGAACTTCCACCTGACAGTCTACCCGGAGCTTGAACGCCGCTTTATCGACACGGGCAAGGTTCGCTACATCCTGCGCGAGTTCCCCATCGGCAAGAGTTCAGGCAACGCCACCATCGCCTTGCGCTGCGCCCCGCCCGACAAGTATCTGGAACTCTACGGAAAATTTATGCAGCAGCAGGCGTCGTGGGTGTCGCTCGAAGTCCGCATCGACGCAATTTATGCCGTCGCCAAACAAGTGGGGATGACTCGCCCGCAATTTGACGCGTGCCTGCAGAATCAAGACATGATTGCCAAGTTGAAGTGGATCAAGGATCGTGGGCGCAAGCTTGGCATCA
>JBEVLH010000206.1:0-2544 GCA_040509255.1 Hyphomicrobium sp.
CGATCACCTTGCGCTCCTCGAGCGCATGCTTGGTGCGGTCGAGTTCGTCCTGCAATTTGGCAAAGGCGTTGAAGCGGGAGACGCAGAGATCGAGGATCGGCTTGATGCGCTCCTTCTTCAGCCCGTCGACGATATAGGCCGACACGCCGGCATCCACCGATGCCTGAATCGAGGCCGCGTCGCTCTGGTCGACGAACATGGCGATCGGCCGCCGCACGGCGCGGCTGACCTGGAACATTTGTTCCAGAACGTCGCGGCTGGGGTTTTCCAGATCGATCAGGATGACGTCGGGATCGAGCGCGTAGATCCGCTGCAGCAGGCTCTGCATTTCCCGGATATGGACGACACCGGTAAAGCCTGCCTCCCGCAGCCCCTCTTCCAGGATAGCGGCACGAATCGGGCTTTCGTCGACAATAACGATTTTAGGAGACGACTCAGCGCTCATCGACCACTCGTAATCCGGCACCCATCCATAGCACGACGGAGGCCAGCTCAAAGCCTTGTAATTATGAAGAATTAGGACTAGTCGCCCGCTTCAACCAATTTGAAAGGATTTAGTGATTCGCTTCGTCGGCAGTACGGACGACGGAGGCAATGATGGCTGCGAAGGAGATTTCGGTAAAGAGATATGTCGTGCGATTGAGCGCGGATGAGCGGGAGCAACTTGAGGCGCTGATCCGGAAAGGAAAGAACCCAGCACAACGGATCCTGAAGGCGCGGATATTGTTGAAGGCCGATGTTTCGGGCGCCGGTGAAGGCTGGAGCGACAGCCGGATTATCAAGGCTCTGGAGACGAGCCCATCGATGGTTTACCGGGTGCGCAAGCAGCTGGTGGAGGAGGGCTTCGAGGCTGTGTTAAGCCGCAAGCAACGAGCGACGCCGGCGGTTGCGCGGATTTTCGATGGCGAGAAGGAAGCCAAACTGATCGCCCTGGCTTGCTCCAAACCTCCCAAGGGACGCGTGCGCTGGACCTTGCGGTTGTTGGAGAACAAGGTAGTGGAGCTCGGCATCGTCGATCGCGCCAGCGACTCAACAATCGGACGCGCGCTCAAAAAAACGCTCTCAAGCCCCATCGCCGACAGCAGTGGGTCATTCCGCCGAAGGCGAACAGCGCGTTCGTAGCGGCCATGGAAGACGTGCTGGCCGTGTACACGCGGCCACGCGATCCCGATCGCCCGCTGGTCTGCCTGGACGAGACCTCAAAGCAACTCGTTGCCGAAACGCGTGTGCCGATACCGCTGAAGCCGGGACGCCCGGCCCGACATGACTATGAGTACGACCGCAACGGCACGGCCAATCTCTTCATGCTGTTCGCACCGCTCGAAGGTTGGCGCCACGTCAAAGTCACGGACCGCCACACCGCCGTCGATTATGCTCACGTCCTGAAAGACCTGGCCGATATCCATTTCTCGAACGCCCGGACCATCGTGCTGGTTCAGGACAATCTCAACATCCACAGCAAGGCGTCACTCTACGAAGCCTTTCCGGCCGCCGAAGCCAGGCGGTTGGTCGAGCGCTTCGAATGGAACTACACCCCGAAGCATGGCAGTTGGCTCGATCTGGCCGAGTCCGAACTCGGCGTTCTAACGTCCCAGTGCCTCGATCGCCGCATTCCCGACAAAGCAACTCTCATCGAGGAAATCGCCGCCTGGGAGCACGACCGCAATGCCAACCACACCAAGGCCGACTGGCAATTCACCACAAAAAATGCTCGCATCAAACTCAAGCATCTATACCCTGCAATCTGACTGAATCAGGCGACTAGGATAAGTTGGACGAAGCTCGAAAGCTTTTGTGGCGATAGATTGATGCGCAGTATAGTTTTGTAAGTTGCCGTCCCACCCCTTGATTATTAACATCGTTCTCCGCGCGAGCCACCCCTCAGAAGAATGGGAATGCTGGAGGAGGAAACATGCTGGCGGCCCTAGGCTTCGCGACCATCGCGATCTTCCTCTTTGCCATTATGACCAAGCGCGTGTCGGTGCTGGTCGCCCTCATTCTCATCCCGACGGCCGCCGGCCTGGTTGCTGGCGCCGGGGCAGGCCTGGGCACGATGATGCTTGAGGGCATCAATCGGGTGGCGCCGGTCGGTGTGATGATCATCTTCGCCGTGCTTTACTTTGGGCTGATGCTCGATGTCGGCCTATTTGAACCAATGATTCGCCGCCTGCTTCGGTTCGTGAAGGGCGACCCCCTCAAGGTCGCGCTCGCTACTGCCGTGCTCACCATGGCCGTCTCACTCGATGGAGACGGGGCCACCACGTTCCTTATCACAGTTTCTGCCATGCTACCGCTGTACCAGAGGCTTGGCATGAATCGGCTTGTGCTCTCCGGCATTGTCGCTCTTGGCGCGGGTGTCATGAATATCCTTCCATGGGGCGGACCTACCGTGCGCGCCATGGCCGCGCTTAAGGCGGACTCATCGGTCATATTCAATCCGGTGGTCCCGGCCATGCTCGTCGGCATTCTCTGGGTGCTGATGGTTGCCTACATTTTCGGTCGCCGGGAGCGGGCTCGGCTCGGTATCGCCGCGCTCGACTATCT
>JBEVLH010000207.1:0-8722 GCA_040509255.1 Hyphomicrobium sp.
CGCATCGTCGCCTATGTTGGGTACGATTGCACGGCCCCGTCGCTGCACGTCGGTTCGCTGATCTCGATCATGATGATGGCGTGGCTGCAGAAGCTCGGTGGCAAGCCGATTGCGCTGATGGGCGGCGGCACGACGCGCGTCGGAGATCCTTCAGGCAAGGACGAAACTCGCCAGCTCCGAACGGTTGAAGAAATCGAGTCCAACAAAGATGGCATGAAGCAGGTCTTTGCCAAGTTTCTTCATTTCGGAGATGGGAAATCCGACGCCACGATGGTCGACAACGCCGAATGGCTGGCGCCGCTCAACTACATCGACTTCCTGCGCGACGTTGGCCGCCACTTCTCCGTCAACCGCATGCTGACGATGGACAGCGCGAAGTTGCGACTCGAACGCGAGCAGGAATTGTCGTTCATCGAGTTCAACTACATGCTGCTGCAGGCCTACGACTTCGTCGAACTCAACCGACGCTATGGCTGCAACGTCCAGATGGGCGGCTCCGATCAGTGGGGCAACATCGTCACCGGTATCGATCTCGGCCGCCGCATGGGCGTCAAGGATCAGCTCTACGCGCTGACGTGCCCGCTGCTTACGACCGCATCGGGCGCCAAGATGGGCAAGACCGCCGCCGGCGCCATCTGGCTCAATGAGGCCCAGCTCTCGCCCTACGATTACTGGCAGTTCTGGCGGAACACCGAAGACGCCGACGTCTCGCGCTTTCTGAAGCTCTTCACGTTCCTGCCTCTCGACGAAATCGCGCGCCTTGAAAAGCTGTCAGGCTCCGAAATCAACGAGGCGAAGAAGGTTCTCGCCACTGAGGCCACCGCTCTTCTGCATGGCCGCGACAAGGCCGAAGCCGCCGCCGAGACGGCGCGAAAAACGTTCGAGCAGGGCGCGCTCGCCGCAGACCTCCCGACTGTGGAAATTTCGCGCGGCGAACTCCACACTGGGTTAGGCGTCCTGACCGCATTCGTTAAAGCCGGGCTTGTCGCCTCCAATAGCGAAGCGCGCCGTCAAATCCAGGGCGGCGGGCTCAAAGTCAACGACGAACTAGTCACGAGCGATAAGGCTACCCTGTCGGTGACCGATACTGGCTCGACCGGCGTTATCAAACTCTCGCTCGGCAAGAAAAAACACGTGCTTCTGAAACCGGTTTGATCGCCGCTAGTGCGCGGTGGTCGTCGACGACCAACCATCGACCGCTTGAGCTTCGGCCTTCGGCGCGGCTTTCTTCGTCTTCGCCTGCGCCTTGGATTTCTGCTTCTTCGGCTTGGGGGAGTCGTCATCGGGAGGAGAGACGCGAACGCCGTTGAAGCTCGGCGCCTGCACACTGCCGTTATCACGAACCTGGATCGTCGGGTCCATCGAGGTCATCTGGAAGATGTCGCGGAAAATACCCGGCGCCACCAGCGAGAATGGGTTGACGATGACCTGAGGCGAAGCCGTCGGGCCCTGCACTGCGAAGGTCATGCCGAGAATGCCTTCGCCCTGCGTGCCTGACAAAATTTGGCCGAGCACCGGGATATCACCCAGCGCTCCGTTGAGACCTTGCAGCGGAATATATGTCCCGCCGATATTCACGCGCTTGGTCCGGAAGTCGACCTTGCCGCGCAGCGTCGCGCCGAGCAACGGCCCCTTCAAATACGATTCCTGCAAAACGAATTGCTGATAGCCGACCGAGAAGGGCGCGCGCATCCGGTTGAACTCGAATACTTCGCGCGTGACGTTCTTGTCGCCGCTGATCGCCGGCCGGCCGCTATCGGCGCTGCTGACGACCTCCGTCACGATTGAGTCGCCCAGAATGCGGAAATTATCGACCATCAGCAGCCCGGTCTTCTCCGCCGGCCCCGACCCGTCAAGCGCGACGTCGAGACGAAGCCGCCCGCCCTGCATGTTCGGATAGAAATTGACCAACTTGAGGACCTGCCCGGCATCGTTCGACGTGACGACCAGCCGGCGCGCCCCCGAACTCTGATCAAGCGTCGCGACCAACGGCGCACCGCCGTCGAGCGTGCCACGAGCATCAAGCCGCGCAAGATTTCCGTTTCGCGTTTCGGCTTCCATCTTGAGGTTGCGCAGCGACACGTCAGAACTGCCGATCACGTTTTCGAGGTTGACCGAGATGTGGGACCCATTCGACGCCGCTTTGTCGTTGCGATCGGGCCCATTGCCGACGTTGAACAGGGAACGGAAGAAATTTCGTCCGTCGTAGTTCGATCCGCTGATGTTGATGTCCCATACGTCGTCTTTGCTGCGCGTTCCGTCGACATCGAGCCGCGAGATGACGTTGAGGTTGAGGCCGGGAAAATCGAACTGCTTGATCTTGTTGTCGGTCCCAATCACGATCCGCCCATCAGCCGCGATATTGTCGCTGATGACTTTGAAATTCTGAAGTTCCGTCTCACGGCTCGGCATGGCCACGACATCGGTGTCCAGGCTCGCGGCGCGTCCGGGAGCCTTCCGCCATTGCAACTTGTCGAGCACGATCTCAGCATTCGTCAGATCGGCGTGCACTTTGATCGCAGACGTGGAATCTGCGCTTTTCTGCATCGATACCTCGATCGGCACCACGCCATGCACCACGTCGTTGATGTCGAGACCGAGTTGCGTCCGGTCCGCTTCGTCGAGCTTCGCGACGATCTTGACCGGCGGCTGCTGGCCCGCATCCGGACCGAGCAGGCGTTGTCCGACGACCTTTGCCGGAACACCGTTGACAAGAAGATCGCCCTTGGCGTCGAGCGACGTCTCCGTCAAATTGAGATCGAGGGTGAAGCCCTGCACGTCGAACCGGCCCGCGACTTTTCCGAAGCGACCGTCCGAGATGCGAGCCCTGCCGGTAATCGCCATGTCGTCGCCGCTGACGCCGGGATAGAGCGGCAGCTTAATCAGGAACTGTGCATCGACCTTGCCCTCACCGGCCTTGGGCAGCGGCGAGGCGTCCCGTATCGCGCGGACGGGAAGCTCCTCGAGCCCGGCAACGAAAGGCCCGAGGTCGCCCGTTGCCGTAAATCCAATCTCGCCGTTCGGACGAGCCGACATGATGTTGTCCGCACGCATCGTGCCGCCTTTCAGCGGTAGCTCACGGCCGTCAGGGAGAGCCATCGTCCCGGTGGGCACGGTGATCTGCAGTCCGTTATTTTCGAGATGGATCTGGGCGGACGGCGCCGCGATCACCGGCATTCCCGGCAAAGGTGCGAACACCGCATTTTCGGCCACGAAATCGGCGCTGGCCCGCTCGGTCGCCGTCTGCACAGTGCCGGGCTCGATGCCGCCGACATCGCCGTTGGAAAACTTGAGCGTGCCCCCCTTGAAATCGACCGCCGATACGTTCTTGCCAACCCAGTCACGCGTTCCCGTGGCGACCGCCCGTGGCCACAGCGCTTTCAATGTCGCGAGCGGCATCGGCGAAACGTGGAACTCCGCCGACATGCTCTGTCCCTGCGGGCCAGCCAGCGTCGTCGCCTTGACCGTCGCCTCTCCGCCGCCGCCCGCGAGCCGGAATTCGGCGAGATCGACAAAACCGCGCCGCGGAACGATCGTACCGCGCGCCATCCATTTATCCACCGTCACCGGCGGGACGTTGAAATCCGGTGCTTCGAAAATTCCGTTCTTGCCGTCGAGGGAGAAGCTCCACGTCGGCGGATCAGAACCCTTCGCCACGTCCGTCATGCCGCCAGTGAACATGATGGCGCCGTCAGCCCATTTGACCGGGCTCGGCTTCAACTCCCAGTGCTTAGCCTTGCCGTCATAGGCCAATTTGAACAGGCCAGCCGTCACATCCATCGGCTGCACCATATAGGGAAGCCGAGCCCTGCCCTGCCCGAGCTGAACGGCAAGGTCGGCCTGCTCGATTTCGCCGATGTTCGATAGGTCGAACGTCGCGTCGCCCGACACGGGAAATTCGAAGTTGCCTAGCAACGCCAAAGGCGGCGCGGCCGACGCCAGTGTCGACGGTACGAGATCGCGAACTGTTGCCTTGACCTCGAGTTTTCCTGTTTGATCGCTTTCGTCGGTCAGGAACGACAGCGACCACGGCCCACGCGGCGAAGCGACGGTCGCACGGCCGGAAATTACGCTGCGTCGTGTAGCGTGATCGAAGTCGACGCTAGCTTCGTCGATCCGCCACGAACTGCGCTGGCCCTCGTAATCGACCACGACGGTCGCATTCGAGATCCCGAATTCTGTTAAGAAGGATGTGGCGTCGAGCCTCTGCCGCGCCCGGCGCGATGACTCGCTCAGCATCTTGGCAAGATTGACTTTCGCTCCCCCAGTACCCGACGACTGCGGGACGATGGCCACGCTCGCCGCCACCCCTGCCGCTGCGGGTGCCGCAGCAGCCCCACTCACGGGATGGACCGCAACGGGTTTTGGAATGGCGCGCTCGAACACGAAGCCCGACTGCTCCGAGTAGGCAAGCGCAATGATGGGATCGATCAGCTCCACGCGCGCCGGAACGATCCGTCCTCGCATCAGCGCAGCGGTGGAAATGTTGACGGCAGCAAGCGGCGACGACAGCACCACATCGCCGCCCGGCTCGAGAACGCTGACGTCCCGCAAGCGAAATTCAAGCTCGCCAGTCGGGCCAAGACGAAGCTCAGCTCCGTCGATCTTCACCGAACTCGTAATCAGCTCGGCGTTGATGCCCTTCTCGATGGGGGACACCACGAAGTCGAACGCGATCGGACCATGCTTGAGGCGGACGTACAGCACCCCGATGCCGATGACCGCCAACAGTGCCAGCGGCATGAAGCTGTAAAAGAGGATGCGGCAGCCCCGGAAGACATGCTTGGCGCTGCGGGCGACAGCCGAGCTTTCACGCTCGCCGGCATGCGGTGGCATCGGCGCGTCGTGCTGCGGCGATCCCGACAAGCGCGCTGAGCGTGTTCGCGGCTCACCCTGGTCCGCGCTGCGCCGGATTGGGGCGCGCCCGCCTGTTACCAGTTTCGTCAACTCCGCTCCTCAAAACCCCCGCGAGCCGATTGCGGTCTGGTTCCCCGTGCTGTAGCCGGGAACGGACAGAAAACGCTTTCGGAAGAGCGTCTAACCCCCCGGCCTTTGCTCGCTCAGATGTCAGCTACTAGCGTCAAAAACGACAAAAGAAAGGCACTTTCAAGATGATCGAAGACGGCAAGAAAGCGCCCGACTTCGCGTTGCCCGACGACAGCGGCGGCGAGGTTCGCTTGTCGAAACTGAAGGGCAGCCCAGTCGTCATCTATTTCTACCCGAAGGACGACACCTCAGGTTGCACGCAGGAGGCAAAAGACTTCACCTGTCTTGCAGACGCCTTCGCGGCAGCAGGAGCCGAATTGATCGGCATCTCGCCGGACAGCCCGACCAGACACAAGAAATTCAAATCGAAGCACGACCTTTCGATCCGATTGCTCTCCGACGAGCAGAAGGAGGCCGCGAACGCCTATGGCGTCTGGGTCGAAAAATCGATGTACGGGCGGAAATACATGGGCGTCGAGCGGTCGACCTTCCTCGTCGACAAAGCCGGCAAGATCGCCAAAAGCTGGCGCAAGGTGAAAGTTCCTGGGCACGCCGAAGAGGTCTTGAATGCCGTCCGCGCGCTCAAAGCCTAACCATATCTGCCTGAAGTTCGCTCATCGTTGATCTTCCGCCACAGTTCTCTTCCAAGAACACACCCGCTGCGTCAAAGCTGGGAATTTCCGGTGGAAAGTGTTTGGCTTTACGGTGGACCGGCGCGGCAAAGGTGCTACGCGAATCAAACGCGCTCGTCGCAAAGCGATTGTGTGATGCGTTGAGTCGTTTCGGGTGCGGATCGTTGCTTATGTTGTGTCAGAGGGAAATCCGACATGTTGCCAAACTTTCGCCGTTCCGAGCCGGAGTTGTCAAAGTCTCAGACAACCGCCTCCGCCTCTGAAACTGGCTCCCCGCAGACGCCCACGTTCCAGCCCCGCCCCTTCCTGACCGTGCCGCGCGCCAACGCCGCCGGTCCAAAATCGGTTTCCGTTATTGGCGCCGACCTCACCATTACCGGCAATCTCACTTGCCGAGGTGAAGTTCAGGTCGACGGCATCGTCGAGGGCGATATCGAGGGCAGCAACGTCGTTATCGGCGAAGGCGCGACCGTTACCGGCAGCATTTCCGGAGAGGAAGTCATCGTCCGCGGCCACGTCGTCGGATCGGTGCGCGGCCGCCGCGTCATGTTGCAGACGACCAGCCAGGTCGAAGGCGATATTTTCCACCAATCGCTCTCGATCGAGCAGGGCGCTATGTTCGAAGGCAAATCACGCCGGACCAAGGAAGACCCCCGCACGATCGCGATCACAGGCAAGTCCGAGCCCATCGGCTTTGTGGTGCCGGCGCGTCCGCCCGAGCTTCCCAACTAATTACCAAGACCCAACCCAGACCCCAAGGCCTTCCCCCAAGGCCTCAACTTACCTTCCCGGTCGCCAGATTGACTTTCAATCTGCGGCCGGGAGGGATTTCAGATCCCTTCCGTTTTGTGATGACGCGACTTCAAAGCGTACGTGCAAGAAACACGAGCTTGCCGCCCGCACCGGCCCGCCCCACTTCCGCAAATCCGTTGCGATTGTAAAAGCCGACGTTACGCGCCTCGGCATCCGTCACGACGTGGATGCCCGGTACGCCGACCGCAGCCGCGTCGGCGGCAAAGCGCGAGATCAGACGACCGCCAAGGCCACGTCCTCGATGGTGAGCGTCAACGTTGATGTGCAGATGCGCAGGAAAGCGCTTCGTCAACGGGCGCAGCGATGAAAAATAGCCGATGTCGGCAAAGCGCGTGGTCTCGGCGGGATCGTCGACCGATCCGACGAGATAACCAACCACGGTTCCCTCGCCCGATCGCGCCAGATACGCGAATTGCGGATCGTGCGTCAGATAGCGACCGAGCCAGCGCTCTCGAAAGGCCGACCGCGTCGCGTCGCTCTCAAACGACGTCGTGTTGCTCGATTGAAAAAAGATGGCGTCGATCTCATTCGCAAGTTTCGGCGTGGGCGAAACATCTAGATAGCGGCAGATGGCTATAGGCTCGGACATCCGACCCGCTTACCACGGACCCAACCTCGCGGCACGCCTTCAACCGGCAACGTCGGCCGCCACCACGAGTTGCCTGCGAAACGTCGGCGGCAGGTCATCCGGGATTACCGAGTTCGACGGAGCCTTGTCGTTCGATGTCTTGACCGTCGACTGGCCCGGAATGGTGCTGGCAGGATTGGGCCCGCCGTAGTTTGGGCTGAACGGTTGCGATGGATCATCCGGCAGTTGCCGGATACGCGTCGAAGGTGCGGCTTGCACCGGCAGCCCGTCGCTTTCCAACGGAACAGACGGCCCCTGCGCCACATACGGTGACGACACCTGCGGAGCACCCGCATACGTCCCGGTCTTGAAATTGGCGCAGCCGCCGACGCCGAGAATAGCGGCCATGCCGGCGAACGCTGCGCAAGGAGCCTTGGCCGCCAAGCGGAGAAAGAAAACGCACATCGGATACGCTTTGCCCAACGCAACAAACGCTGCGAAACTTCAAGAACCGTCTGGGATTGAAACAGCGAGGCATTAAAGCGCTACTAACAACCTAGTTTTTGCACTCGACTGCGCGAGGTCAGCCCGCGACGCTCGGGATGAGCCCCGAGGCAGCGATCCCGTTGAACAACGACTGCATGGCGATAGCCGCCAACAAAATTCCAAGAACCCGTACGAGAACTCGCTGCGCCGTCACCCGCAGAATGCGATTGAGCTGATTGGCCATGATCAGCAACACCAGTGTGATTGCCATCACCGCAGCGAGTGCGAAGGTGACGACGGCAAGGCCGAGAGGCTCGCCATGCGTATTCGCTGCGAGAAGAATTCCGGCACTCATCGCGCCCGGTCCCGCAAGCAGCGGCGTCGCCAGCGGGAAGACCGCGACGTCCTCGCGCGAATGGGCTTCCGCGCCTTCGGGAGCGGACAGTTTCGACGAGCTGCCTGGCTGCGCGAAAATCATGTCGAGCGCGATGAGGAGCAGAATGATGCCACCAGCGGCCTGAAGCGCCGCGATCGACACGCCGAGCTGATGGAGGATCGGCCCGCCGAGCAGCGTGAAGAAGGCGAGGATACCCGAGGCTATCAGCGTCGCGCGTATCGCGATGGCCTGCCGTTCGGCGTGCGCCATCATCGGCGTCAGCGTTGCAAATAGCACCGCGGCTTCGATCGGACCGATCGTCGCGAAAAACGTCGTGAAGCTTTTGAGCGCAGTCTCAAGCATCGACTTGCGCTGCCCGCAATTTGAAAACGGCCGTTCCCGGGATCATCCGCGCACACTCGATCATCGTCGTGCCCGCTGCTTCGGCAGAAATCGTCAGCACTCTGGCCACGCGCTTGCTAGCAATCCAAAACCGCCAATCTTCGCAATAGACAAGGAACGAATCTCGCTGGATCATCGTCAATTCTAGGGAGGGCGCCCAATCACCTCACGCAAGGGAGATTGCCACGTGACCGAACGGGAAATGTCATGCGATAGCGGTTTCAAGGCTCAGCTGGCAGGCTTCAGCCTGACGACCGCGGAAATTCTCTACCGGCTTCCGGACCATCCGTCACTTCTTCAAAGCTATATCTGGCAGGAATACGATTCCGCGCCGCGGTTTCCGAAACTGAAATCCTTCCTCGATTTTTGGGTCGCCCAACTCGAAGGCAAACTTTACCGCGTAACGGTCGCGCATTCGGAACTCATCCGGCCGCGCGAAGTGCGAATGCTCGGAACGGA
>JBEVLH010000208.1:0-4336 GCA_040509255.1 Hyphomicrobium sp.
CGGTTCGAAATGGGGGCCCACCTCCGTTGCGCGTCGCGGATCGGCGAAGGCTGCATCCCGAAACACAAATAGAAAACCGCGAGGCGTCGCCGATCTGCCCCTTCGCTTTATCTTCCCTCGACCGACTGCACTCCGTGCGGCGGCGGGCGGAGCATGCGCCGTTTGCTCTAGACGAGAGTGCTTCATCGATGGACGCCCACCACGAACGTCATCCCGGCGCAGGCCGGGATCCAGACCGGTTTCAACAAATGATTTTGCTGATGGTCGTCTGGATGCCGACCTTCGTCGGGATGACGGAGTTTTGGGCAGGGCTCGTACTCACGACAGGCTCGAGACGGTCGGGCGAATGACGAAAAAGCAAGCGTCAACGGCCGATGTTGACCTTGGCGAGATCGACGATCTCGCTCGCCCTGCCGTCGAGCACAGCTTTCAGCATGAACGTGCTGAAGTGCGTGGCTTCGGCCAATGTCGCCTTCGGCGGCATGATCAATTCCTGGCGGGCGCTGACGACGTCGACAAGCGCCGGGCCGTCGTGGGCAAAGGCTTCCGTCAAGGCAGCGCGCAAATCCTGCGGACGTTCGACGCGAATGCCTTTGACGCCCATGGCGCGCGCCATGGCGGCGAAATCGGGGTTCTGAAGATCACAGCCGGTGTCGAGAAAGCCGGCGGCCTTCATCTCGATTTCGACGAAGCCGAGCGTGCCGTTGTTGAGGACGACGACTTTCACGGGCAGCTTGTGCTGACTGAGCGTGATGAAATCTCCCATCATCATGGTGTACCCGCCATCGCCCGACAGCGAGACGACCTGACGATCCGGAAAAGTTGCCTGCGCGCCGATGGCCTGAAGCATCGCGTTCGCCATCGAGCCATGGTTGAACGATCCAATCAGGCGGCGCTTGCCGTTCATCTTGAGATATCGCGCGGCCCAGGCAGTCGGGGTGCCGACGTCGCAAGTGAAGACCGCGTCGTCCGCCGCCACTTCGCTGACGACACGCGTGACGTATTGCGGGTGAATGATTTTGCTCTTCTCGCTTTCGTCGGCGAGGGCATCGAGGTCCTTGCGCGCCGTTTGGTAGCTCGCGAGAGCGTCGTCGAGATGCTTGCGATTGGTGTGGTCGTCGAGCTTCGGCAGCAGCGCCCGTATGGTGGCGCGAATATCGCCGAGGATGCCGAGCTCGATGGGCGTGCGGTTTCCGAGCGCTTCGGGCCGCACGTCGATCTGGGCGGTGCGGGCGTGCGTGGGATAGAATTGCCGATAGGGAAAGTCGGTCCCCAGCATCAGCAGCGTGTCGCAACTTTCGAGCGCCCGGTAGCCGGAGGCAAATCCGAGGAAGCCGGTCATGCCGACGTCATAGGGATTGTCGTACTCGAGATACTCTTTGCCGCGCAGGGCATGGACGATGGGCGCTTTCAGACGTTCCGCCAGTTGAATGACATCATCATGGGCGTCGGCGCAGCCGGCACCGCAGAGAAACGTAATCTTCGACGACGCGTTCAGAAGCTCAGCAAGGTTATCGACATCGCTGTCGTTTGGAGAAAGGACCGGAGGCTTGGGAGCCAGCCATTTGGGAACGGGGGCGTCGAGCGGCATCAACGCAACGTCGCCCGGGAGGACGACAACAGCGACGCCCTTTCTCGCGATGGCGACGCGCATGGCGCGTTCGAGAATTTGCGGGAGCTGCTTCGGATTCGAAACAAGCTCGACGTAGTGACTGCATTCTCGGAACAGGATCTCGGGATGCGTCGCTTGAAAATAGTCGATGCCGAGTTCGCTGCTCGGCAAATGCGCGGCGATGGCGAGAACCGGCACGCGGCTGCGGTGGCAATCGAAAAGGCCATTAATGAGATGGAGGTTGCCGGGTCCGCAGCTTCCGCAACAGACCGCCAGCCCGCCGGTCAACTGCGCTTCGGCGCCGGCGGCGAAGGCTGCTGCCTCCTCGTGGCGGGTGTGGATCCATTCGATACCGCCGTAGCGACGAAGCGAGTCGGTGAAGCCGTTGAGCGAATCCCCGACGACGCCGTAAATGCGCTTGACGCCGGCTTGAGTGAGTGCCTCGGTCAGAAAGTCTGCTGCAATTCTCGCCATTCGGCACCTCCGGAGGGATGGGTCTTCGCTCGCATTCGCGAGCAACAACGATTTAGATCGGGTGAAAGTCGAGTTCGAAGTTGTCGAAAATTTTCGCAGAAGGGGACCGCACCCTCAACGAACCGCGGCAAGGATGAAGTCGACGAAGGCGCGGACCTTCGCGGCAGGATGATGTCGAGACGGATAATAGGCATTCAACGGGAAGCGTTCATCGGACCATTGAGGAAGAAGTGCGATCAGCTTACCACTTTTGATATAGTCTTTGGCGACGACCGCGAAGACCTGCGCAACGCCTGTTCCCGCCAGGCATTCCGTCAGCATCGTCGCCGCGTCGCTCAGCAGAAGGCGGCTGTTGGTTTTCACGGCGATGATTTTTCGGCCCTTGTGAAATTCCCAGTCATACGCCTGGCGCGTGACGGGATCGCGATAATCGATGCAGGTATGATTGACGAGGTCACCGGGTTCGCCGGGGCGGCCGCGACGTTTGAGATATCCCGGCGACGCGACGGTAATGACCTGGAGATCGGCGAGTTTCCTCACGATGAGAGAAGACGACGGGGCCTGGCCGAAGCGCACTGCCACATCGATACCGTCGGCGACGAGATCGCCAATGTGGTCGCGCGTCACGCAATCGAGCGACAGGTCGGGATAGAGGTCGAGAAACTTTCCGAGCCGGCCCGGCAGAATGAGCTGCGAGACGACGGGGTCGATGTTCACGCGCAGGCGGCCGCGAACGATGTTGGCGGAACCCGCGGCGAGGGTCGCCGCGTCCTCGATGTTGGCGAGGCTCGGCTTGACCTGCTCGTAGAAGCGGCGGCCTTCGTCGGTCAGCGAGACCGAGCGCGTCGTCCGGTCGAGCAGGCGTGCTCCGATCCGGGCTTCGAGACGGGAGATGGCGCGGCTGACACCCGACGTCGTGACGCCGAGGGCGTCGGCGGCACGGACAAAGCTGCCGCTCTCGACGACGGCGGCGAGGACGGAAACGCCTGAAAGCAAACGGCCGTCGAAGGACATGGCAACCTGCCGTTCGTTGAATTTCGGTCAAGTATAAGTGGACGATACAGCACTTCAGTCAACTATCCTGCAGTGCGATGCTTGCTCAGGTCAATTAATCTGGAGCAAGACGATGTACGCCATTACTGGAATTACCGGGCAGGTCGGCGGGGCGATGGCCCGCGCCCTGCTCGATGCGGGCCAAGCCGTTCGCGCGGTTGTTCGCGATGCCCGCAAAGGCGAGGCGTGGGCGGCGAAAGGTTGCGATGTTGCGGTCGCGACCATGGAAGATAGCGCGGCGATGGCAAAGGCCTTCGAGGGAGCGAAGGGTGTCTTCATCCTGCCGCCCAACGCGTTCGATCCGGCACCGGGGTTCCCGGAAGCGCGCGCCGTGATCGCGGCTGTGAAGGTCGCGCTCGAGACTGCGCGGCCCGCGCGCGTAATCTGTCTGTCGACGATCGGCGCGCAGGCGCAACAGCCGAATTTGCTCACGCAACGGACGTTGATGGAGCAGGAGCTCGGCGCGCTCGATATGCCGATCACGTTCTTACGGCCGGTATGGTTCATGGAGAACTTCGCCTGGGACGTGGTGGCGGCGCGCGATGCCGGCGTCATCCCATCGTTTCTACAGCCGCTCGACAAGCCGGTTCCGATGATCGCGACCCTCGATATCGGACGCTTGGCGGCGAGGCTGATCCAAGAGACATGGACCGGCCGACGGATCGTGGAACTCGAAGCTGAGCGGCGGTACTCGCCAAACGATGCCGCAGCGGCGTTTGCAAAGATCCTCGGGCGCCCGGTGCGGGCCGAGGCCGTGCCACGCGAGACGTGGAGCGCGCTTTTCAAGTCGCAGGGGATGGTCGATCCCCTGCCGCGCATCCAGATGCTCGATGGCTTCAATGAAGGCTGGATCACGTTCGAGGGGTGCTCGGGGATCGTCAAAGGGACGACGACGCTCGAAACGGTCCTGCGCGGGCTCGTCGCATCAGCCGGATGACGTCCGGATACCGGTTGGAACGGCAGCTTCGCGCCGGCGTTCTGCTGATGCCGACGGTCTGAGCCAAAAACCGACGGCTTGGCGAAAGTCTGGAGCAGTGATGGCGCGGTTTGTCGGTATAGACCACATCTCGATACGGGTCAGCGACTTCGCCCGCTCAAAGGCCTTTTACAGCAAGCTCTTCGAGTTTCTCGGCCTCGATGTTCTGGACGAATACGACGGCGCGATGGGATGGACCAATGGCCAGACCCGATACTGGA
>JBEVLH010000209.1:0-3689 GCA_040509255.1 Hyphomicrobium sp.
CCCCGCGCGTTCGGCGGAGTCTAGTCGGGCAGTGTCAAGGTTTCCAGTTCGGCCACATCGGTCAGCATGACGTGCGAGCCTGTTAGGACCTGGAAATGAAATCGCACTTGCGCCGTCAACTCTGGGCGCACTCACCAGCACCCTTAGTGAGCGGGCGGGAACGCAGGAGCTGCATTCACATCACCGATAGCTGCCAAAAACCGTGCGGTGGTCGCCAGCTTGAAACAGATTTGGATAATCGACAACGGTCGGCGAGCAGTCCGTGCAGAAGGAAAGCCCGATCGCATGGGACGCTTCGCCTTGTGAATCAAGCCGTCAAACCCCGGCACCCGAGGCGGTGCCTGTCGCAGGCGCTATTTTGGCGCTCGTTCGGGTCTGGCAGTTGCGCCGTCGCGTTCAGGCAACGAGTTTGCATATTTCTCCACAAGCGCCATAACCTCAGCGCGTCGCTCCGGCTCCATGATGCAGTAGAAAGCAATGACCAATCGCAGAGCGTCCTGATCGAGATCCTTTTCTTGGTGAGAGAAAAGTAGCGGCTCAGCCATCGTATCCCTTTTCACGGCGCTTATCAGCTCCTGCAGGAAGCCTCCAAATATAGCCCATTCCCCGGATCCAACGTTTGTCGACCGCAGGCTTCGTCGGCCAAGGGCTCACGGCGGTAGGCTTGATCACCTTCCAGACACGCTCCCAGCGGTCCGCCACCCGGTTCCAATCGTCATCGCTGAACGCGTGCCCGACCGCCATCTGGGCAGCTTCACGGGCGCTCTTCGCATTCAGGTCAAAAGCCTCCAGCGTGACCTGCATGACCAACAGATCCGCTGGAAATCGTCTCAAGTATCGCACCGCCCGCCGCCGTCGACTGGCTCGGGCCAAAGCATCAAATAATCCCATCGAACGTCCGCTAATAACTGACAGTCCGAACAGCCCGAGCAAAATTCGGGAGGGTAGCGAGGGCTTCGCCTCGATTTGAAAAGAACCGCCCGGCGACCTTGGAGGGGTGGCGCCGAGCGGCAGGTGGGGCGCAGCCACAGGAGTGAGGGAGCTACACCCGCGAAGCCTTGACCATAGCAGCGATGGGCGGCGAGTGCTCCGCGCTTAGCGAAAGCCAGCCCCGCGGCGGCGGGGTGGGGCCGGAGACGGGCGGTCCGCGTCAGACAACTGACAGCTTCATGGGCGTCCACCTGTTGACCATGGTCTGGAACTGATCGGGAGACCACTCCTGGTGCCGCGGATCGATGATCGTGACGGTGGCGGTGGCGGCCCCTAGATGCCGCTCTGCCTTCCTGACCGCGTCACTCGCCGTGCTCGCCACATAGGAACCAGTGAAGCGCGCACCCCGCACAGAAATTTGGAACCCCATTTCTTCACCACATCAGATAGCGGATCCAGAATAGCACGCCTGCGTCCTGTGGCGAGCGCTCCGCGCTACCCTTGAATTCGGACGGGTGAGATTTAATTGCCGCGCCGGATGGACCGTTTTGATTTGATGTTTTTAGCAGCCGCAATGATGTTGATGCTCAGTGGTCTGGTGCTGCTGTGGCACGTCTGGTTGTGGTGAAACAGGAACCGGTTCCCTCACATCACGTTTCTCTTGCGGGACGCTGAGGAGGATCGATGCCCACCAAGTATCGCATATGGACAGATGACGACCAGGCGAAGCTGAAGGCGATGATAGAACAGGGTGCCTCTGCTCTCCGCATCTCGGTAGCCCTGAAGCGGCCGCTGGCTACGGTGAAGCAGCGAGCCCGGGACATGGGTGTGCCATTTCGAACAGAACTTGACCTCAAACGAGAGCGGAAGAAAATCCTGGGTCAGTGATGCCAACCCGGAAGAGGAGCGGTGGACGACATCAGGGAGCAGATCCGCGAGCTGCTCGATGAAGATCTCACGTTCGCGCTGTCGGTGATTTACGACGGAGACCAAGACGGCGCAGCGCTCGTGATCAAGCAATTCGCGAGGAAGGTCAGGGCAGTCATCGAAGTCGACGGGAAGAACCGTAGCCCCGGCGACGACGGCGGATGAGCGCCGGGGCCTCTCCGAGACGGAGGGGGATCCGCTCCTCGGAGGCGTAAGGCCTACTCCGGCTACGATCAGATGTTCCTAAGCAAACGCGCCTTGGCACGAATAGTGCAAGGGCAATTCCGGCTGGAATTGCATTGCCAGTTGAGAGCAAGGCGCGCCGGCGGGACAGATCATTTCGAGCCCGGCGGCGTTTTTGTTTTCACATGCTGCGCGAAGGCACAAATAACCGAAACCATTCGGATAGGCGTGAGCCTGTTCCTGCTTCACCAGCTCACCGGCCGCAACCAGATTGTTTGGAGTGACGCGGATGCCCTCGTGACCGCTGTCTGCAACTGCGCCAGCACCGGCGGCCATGAAAGCGATCTCGTCTGCGGTCATCTAGCTCACCCTATGTAGCGAGCGCTAACGCACTGGTGAGGTTTCCGATCCGCCGCCACCCAAGCTGACGCCAAGGAGTTCGCCGGGTTTGAGCTTGAGGAAGCTGAGACCGTAACGGCCGTTCTCAAGGAACTCGGAACGCCGGTCCCGGAAATGGATGCGAAAGCGAAGGCGACGCTGGAGAAGATCAAAAACGCTGCGAAGGGCGCCGCGTTCGATCAAGCCTACATCACGGCACAACTTGAAAACCATGAGCACCTGCGCGATTGGTTGGGCGATGGCTTATCTCAGCAATCCGTTCCGGACAAAAACAATATGCCTGAAGATCAGGGGCGCCACCTTGCCATGCTTGCGCTGGCGACGTTCAAAGAGCACGTCGCGATCACTAAGCGCATCTCGAAAGAGTTGAAGGCGTAGGTTTGTCGTCGCGCTCCAAGAGGGCGGGCGATATGGCTTGACCGAATTGATGAAGGACGCGCCGCCGAATTACAAACCGGCGGCGGCTTTGGTTCAGAAAGCATCTTGCGAGCGATCATCAAAGCTGAGCGGTCGTCCGTGCACTCCAGCACAATGAGGTTGCCCTTGCCTGCGAAAGCCGAGGGATTAGCCGCATTGATAGTGAACAAGCTCATCTCTGGGCTTGCCGTTGAAAACGTGTTGCTGCGCGATGCTGTCTGCTCTCGTAGCTTCCGGGAATTCGTTGACGCATTCGCGCCGCGACCTACGTTAGATGTGCGTGAGAACTTACTACTCGGCTCGCCCGGGCCCTTCTGTTCAAGGAGCAACCGGGACTCTGCAATCGCAGACTCCGTTCGTTCTTTCAAAATCGCTGAGAGTTCGAGAGACTGCCTGATCCGTTCCTAGAACCGCACGTCGGCATCAATGCTATCTTTGATAGCCATGACTTGGCTGTAAGGGTCGGATTTTGGCATGGGGAGATCCGTAAGCTCACCCACAATAGACGCGTAAAATGATCGCCGGTTCCCTATAAAGAGGCCGCCGGGAAGCGTCTGCCAACGGCGCTAGTTATGGTCAATTTGGAAAGAAAACTTCACTTGCATCACCAGCCCCGTATCGTCTCGGACCTTTATCGCTATGGAATAAACTAAATTGCTTCCACCCGAGCGTACAGCATCACGGGCCATGTCCGCCAGCGAGCGTGCGGCCTCGTTCTGTACGCTCCCAAGATCGCGAAGTTCTAAGCCCTCGTCGTCCTCGGTTATTTCACCGGAATCGTGGATATCGAAATAATAACGGGGCACGTCAGCGCTCCTTGAAGTGAGCGTATA
>JBEVLH010000210.1:0-2842 GCA_040509255.1 Hyphomicrobium sp.
TGAGGGCACGGCCGAGTGTCTTTTTCGAAAACGACTAACGGCTGAGTGAACTAATCGGCAGGCCACTATGGAGTTGCATAGCCTGATCGCGGCGGTTCGAGTCGAGGGGCGTCGCTCGGTGGACCTAGCTGCTTCGCTGGGGCGATCTCGCGGAGACAAGCGAAATATTGCGGGATTACTCTTGTGCGGTGCATTTGGCATCGAAGGGTTGTCCGCCATTCAAGTCTCAACTTCTAAAAAGCACGCTTTTGGACGCTTTTTGGGAATGTCGGGAGTCTAGAGCGGAACCCGGCGGCTCATCACAGGTTGGGGTTCGCAGTGGCCGAGGCGATTTAACCCTGTCAATAGGTCCCGACGCTCTGCGGCGCAAAAAGCTTTTTTCTTGTCAGTCACCCGACGGGCTGCGTACCGTCCCGGCTGCGTTTCGAAGAGAGGGGCGCGGCGAATTCAGAAGCATCTCGATGTTCGAGGTGTGGCATGGATCTGCAAGGCAGATTTAACGTTCTTGCCGTAGGATTGTCGTTTGGATTCGTGACCTGGTCGTGCTCGGGACAATTGAGAGCGACCGTCTGGAGGAAGGCCTGAAACAGTAATCCCACGCACGATGCTCCAAGGAGCCAACGAGACGGGGGGACTAGTTCTGGGATGTCTGGCGCGAGCCAAACGACCAATACGGCGCGGTATCCCTTGGGGCCGCGCCGATTTTTTTGTCGATCGCCGTGGTCAGGCGGCGGCGGTAACGGCGCCGGAGCGCTCGTAGTTCAGGACCGGAGCCAACCACCGCTCCGCTTCCTCGATGGTCCAGCCTTTGCGCGCGGCATAATCCTCGACCTGGTCGCGCTCAACCTTGCCGACGCCGAAATAATGGCTCTCGGGGTTGGCGAAGTAGAGACCCGAAACGGATGCACCAGGCCACATCGCATAGTTTTCCGTCAAGGTGATGCCGGTTGCGGTCTCGACGTCCATCAGCTCCCAGAGCGCGACTTTCTCGGTGTGGTCGGGCTGGGCCGGATAGCCCGGCGCGGGACGGATGCCTTGGTACTTTTCAAGGATCAGATCGTCGTTCGAAAGTTTCTCGTTTCTCGCATATCCCCAAAGCTCGCGACGCACCTTCGCGTGCATGGCTTCGGCGAAGGCTTCGGCCAAGCGATCACATAGAGCTTTCGCCATGATGCGGGAATAATCGTCCGTGGTCTTGATGTGGCGTTCGATTGCTATCTCTTCGCCAATCCCAGCAGTCACGGCGAAGCCGCCGACATAATCAGCGACGCCGGTTTCCTTGGGTGCGATGAAATCCGAAAGCGCGGCGTGGGCGCGGTTGCGTGACGGATCACGGGCAATCTGCTGGCGCAACGTATGCAGCGTCGCGATCTGTGATATGCGGGTGTCGTCCCGATAGACCGCGATGTCATCGCCAACGCTGTTGGCCGGCCAGAACCCGACGACGGCCGATGCCGTTACCCACTTCTCGGCGACAATCCGCTTCAGAAGCGCCTGGGCATCGTCGAACAGCTTCTTCGCTTCCGCGCCGACTTTGTTGTCGGCCAGGATTTGCGGATAGCGACCCGCGAGTTCCCACGTCTGGAAGAAGGGCGTCCAATCGATATAGGGCACGAGCGAAGCCAGATCGTAGTTCGCGAACGCGCGAGCGCCGAGGAAACTCGGCTTCACCGGCTTGAACGTCTGCCAGTCGATCTTGAATTTATTGTCGCGCGCGGACTTCAGCGTGATGCGCTGCTTGCGCGCTTCATTGGCGAGATGGGACTCGCGCACCTTCGCGTATTCGGCCCTGATGTTTTGCACAAACGGCGCCTTCTCCGTCTCAGACAAAAGGTTCGACACGACGCCGACGGCGCGGCTGGCGTCGAGCACGTAGACGGTCTGCCCGCGGTGGTAGTTCGGATTGATCTTGACGGCGGTATGCACCTTGCTAGTCGTGGCGCCACCGATTAGCAGCGGCACGGAAAAGCCTTCGCGCTCCATCTCGGCGGCGACGAAGCACATCTCGTCGAGCGACGGCGTGATGAGGCCGGAGAGGCCGATCATGTCGACCTTCTCGCGCTTCGCCGTTTCGAGGATCTTCGCAGCGGGGACCATGACGCCAAGGTCGATGACCTCATAGTTGTTACACTGCAGGACGACGCCGACAATATTCTTGCCGATGTCGTGGACGTCGCCTTTGACCGTCGCCATCAAGATCTTGCCGGCCGCGGGCTTTGCATCCAGGCCCGAGGCTTTCTTCTCGGCCTCGAGGTAAGGCTGGAGGTAGGCGACCGCCTGCTTCATGACGCGGGCTGACTTCACGACCTGCGGTAGGAACATCTTGCCCGCGCCGAAGAGATCGCCGACGACATTCATGCCGGCCATCAGCGGGCCTTCGATAACGTGGAGAGGTTTGTCGGCTTTGGCGCGCGCTTCTTCGGTATCGATCTCGATGAAGTCCGTGATGCCGTGGACAAGCGAATGCGTAAGGCGCGCCTCGACCGGCGCTTCGCGCCAGGTGAGATCCTTCTCTTTCGCCTTTTGGCCGATGGCGTCGCCTTTGAATCTGGGGGCCGCTTCGAGCAGGCGATCGGTGCCGTCGGCGCGGCGATTGAGGATAACGTCCTCGCAAAGCTCGCGGAGTTCAGCCGGGATGTCGTCATAGACCGTCAACTGACCGGCATTGACGATGCCCATGTCCATGCCGGCCTGATTGGCGTTATAGACAAACACCGAGTGCATCGCCTGGCGCACCGGCTCGTTGCCGCGGAACGCGAACGACAGGTTCGAGACGCCGCCCGAGATGTGAACCAGCGGCATCTTTTCCTTGATTTGCCGTGCGGCCTCGATGAAGGCAATG
>JBEVLH010000211.1:0-11194 GCA_040509255.1 Hyphomicrobium sp.
GGTCGGGTTTTCCGGAAGACGCGCATGGTCGGTTTGGGAAGAGCGGCGGCGGTATGGGCTGCGGCATCGGTGCTGCCGCATGGCTCTGCCTACGCCATCGACTGCCTGACAGACTGGGGTATGGCAGGCCAGATCGTTCGCCGGGAAAATCTGATTACTGTCGATGAAGTTTCCCGCTCCTTGGCAGCCGACGGCATCGGCGTCCTCGTCAAGACGACGCTGTGCCGGTCGCCGGACGGATATTTTTATCGGCTGGTCATCCGAATGCCGACGGGACAGCTCAGGACGACCGTTATGACTGCCAAGGGCCGCTAGCTGGCGGTTCGCGTTGCGGGTGGCATTCTCTGCTGGCCGCCCTATAACGCGCAACGTCATCGAGCAGGGGAGGGACGTCGTCGTGCGCGCGCTCGTAGTCGAGGATGATAAAGATCTCAATCGCCAACTCTCCGTGGCACTCGCGGACGCGGGCTTTGCCGTCGATACCGCCGCCGACGGCGAGGAGGGGTATTTCCTCGGCGATACAGAACCTTATGATATCGTCATTCTAGATATCGGGCTGCCGAAGATCGACGGCATTTCCATCCTCGAGCAATGGCGCCGAAGCGACCGCAAGATGCCGGTCATTATCCTGACGGCGCGTGACCGCTGGAGCGACAAGGTTTCCGGCATGGACGCGGGCGCCGACGATTACCTCGCCAAGCCGTTCCATATGGAAGAGCTTCTTGCCCGAGTTCGCGCCCAGGTGCGCCGGGCGTCGGGCCACGCTAAATCCGAGATCGAATGCGGCCCGATCCGGCTTGATACCAAGTCGGCGCGCGTGACCTGCGAGGGCACCCCCGTCAAGCTGACGTCGCACGAATTCCGCCTGCTCGCCTATCTGATGCATCATAATGGCCGGGTCGTTTCGCGCACCGAATTGGTCGAACATCTCTATGACCAGGATTTTGATCGCGATTCGAACACGATCGAAGTATTTATCGGCCGACTGCGGAAGAAGATTCCCGGCGACGTGATCCAGACGGTCCGCGGTCTCGGATACCGCATGAGCCAAGGATCGGATGAGGCTTAATTCACTTGCGCTGCGCCTCTTTGCGACTTCGGCAGCGTGGACGCTTTTGGCTCTGCCGCTGGCGGGCTACATCATTTACGCCCTCTATCGCGAAGACGTTCAGCTGAGCTTCGACGCCCAGCTCAAGAAATTGCTCACCCAGATCACGATCGACAGCATGAGCACGATGGGCGACGTGCCCGTCATTCCTCCGAACCTTTACGAACCGCTATTCGAGGTGACCCAATCCGGCTGGTATTGGCAGATCCGTCCGATTGACGGCGCCCCGGGCCGCACGCTTGTCTCGCCGTCGCTCGCGACCGCGGTGTTGCCATCTCCCTACGATCGCAAGTTCCCGACCGATGACACCGGCACACGCTGGATGAACGTCCCCGGTCCCACGGGCACGACCATCCGCATTCTCGAATTCATCGATTCCCCGAGCCACGATCCCGACAAAACGAAATATTCGATCATCGTTGCCGGACCGATGGACTGGTTCGAAGCAACCGTCGCCAAGTTTCGCACGCGACTGACGAGTGCGCTTGCCCTCGTCGGATTGGGTCTTTTGGCTGCCACGGTGTTCCAGGTCCGCTTCGGTCTGCTGCCGCTGCGCCGGGTCGAGAAGAGCCTTGCGAGTATCCGCTCAGGCCAGGCCGAACGGTTGGAAGGCAACCTCCCGGCCGAGATCGAGCCGCTCCAGGTCGAGCTCAACGCGCTGATCGAATCCAATCAGGACATCATCGATCGCGCTCGCACGCAGGTCGGTAATCTCGCACACGCCCTCAAGACGCCGCTCGCGGTCATCACCAACGAAGCGCATGAGGATGACAGCGTCTTCGGAACCAAGGTCGCCGAGCAGGCCCACCTGATGCGCGACCAGATCAGCCATTACCTCGATCGCGCCCGCATCGCCGCCCGCTCCAATACCATCGGCCGCGTGACCCCGGTTGAAGCCACCGCCGAACCGCTCGTCCGTGCCATCGAGCGCATTCATCGCGACAAGGGCATTTCGATCGACTTCGCCATCCAGCCGGCCGCTAAGTTCCAGGGCGAAAAGCAGGATCTCGAAGAGATGCTGGGCAACCTCCTGGACAATGCCTGCAAGTGGGGGAAAAGCCGCGTCTACCTCGCCGCCTCCGTCAACAACCAAGACACGACGATTCGCCGGAAGCTTCGAATCACCGTGGAAGACGATGGCCCCGGCCTTTCCGTCGAACAGCGGGCCAAAATTGGCAAGCGCGGCCTGCGCCTTGACGAAACCAAACCGGGCTCCGGCCTCGGCCTCTCGATCGTTAGCGATCTGGCATCGTCCTATCGCGGGAAACTGCGGCTCGAAGCCTCCGACCATGGCGGCCTGAAAGCGGTGCTCGAACTCCCCGCCGCCTAAAGTCGAATGCCGGGGTGATGCTGCTGCGCCGCACTGTGACTGCGGTGGGGATTTGCCCGAATTGTGGTAGCATTCCGCCTTGTCGAGGGCACAATATCGGTCTAGCCGTTATTTCGGGACTATGCGCCGGCGGGAGAATACGGCGCGAGGGGGATGATCGGGCTATGGGGTTTACCATGCGCATCGCGCGCTTATCGCTGCCGCTAATCGCGGTCGCCATGCTTGCAGGTTGCAGCAATGGCCAGGGTGGGGTCGACAATACCAACACGGGTCTCGTTCTCGGCAGCATCACCGGTGGCATTCTCGGAAATCAGGTCGGCAAGGGTGACGGCAAGGTAGCCGCCACGGTTGCCGGTGCCGTGATCGGCGGCGTCGTTGGCAGCCAGATCGGCGCCAGCATGGACGAACGCGATCGCCGCTACGCTCAGGAAGCCGAATATGACGCCCTCGAGCGCGGCCAGTCGGGTACTTCGCGGCAATGGCGCGACCCCGACACCGGCAACTATGGTGAAATCGTTCCGAGCCGTCCCTACAAGCGCGGCGTCGCGGATTGCCGCGATTACACCCATACCGTCTACATCGACGGCCGTCCCAAGCAGATGCGCGGCACCGCCTGCCGGAACTCGGATGGGCAGTGGCAAAGCGTCGGCTGACGCGCCGCAACAGAACGCGCGAAACATTTCCATAATTTAACCGCTCCGCGACAGATGGGCTGCCGCGGAGTTTGTGTGCTTGCCTCGATCCGCGCGCGACCCTATTCCCTCCACAAAGCTGGAGCATCGGGCGGCAATGGTTTTCTGGATCTTAGTGGCGGCATTGGTGGCGGGCGTGACGCTCGCTATTACGCGACCGCTGCTGCGTCCGGCCGTCGAACCGCCGGCCGAGGGCGAAGCCGACATCGCGGTTTATAAAGACCAGCTGAAGGAAATCGCCGCCGACGAAGCGCGCGGCGCGCTCGCCCCCAACGAAGCAGAAAGCGCGCGCGCCGAAATCGCCCGCCGTCTTCTGCGCGTGACGCAGGACGATTCGAAATCGGCCGTCGCTGCGCCGGCCGCCGCCCGCAACCGTTTCATCACTCCGGTTTCGGTTCTGACCTCGATTGCGCTGCCGGTGGTAAGCCTCGGCCTTTACCTCGCCTATGGCGCGCCGGGAATGCCGGCCCAGCCGCTTAGCGAACGGCTCGCCGATGCCACCGATTCCAAAAACCCGAACGATCTCGTCGCCAAAGTCGAACAGCGTCTGCGGGAGCAGCCGGACGACGGCACCGGCTGGGATGTCATCGCGCCGGTCTACTACGCGATGGGCCGCTACGCCGACGCCGCGACCGCCTACAAGAAAGCGCTCAGTCTCGTCGGCGAAAACGTTCACCGCTTGCAGGGCTTCTCCAACGCCCGCATCCGCATGGAAAACGGCATCGTGCCCGACGATGCCCGCAAGGCGCTCGAACGTATCCTGGTTCTCGCTCCGCAATCGATCGAGCCGCGCATCTGGCTCGCGCTCGCAAAAGAGCAGGACGGCCATCTCGCGGACGCTGCTGCCGACTACAAGAACCTGATCGCGCAATCGCCGGCCGACGCGCCTTGGCGCAAAGTTTTAGAAGAGCGGCTGGCAAACCTCGGTCAGGCGGCCGGAACGCAAGCGCCGTCGAATTCTTCGACGGCCACGGCAGGCCCATCATCGCAAGCCTCCGAAACCCCGACTGGCCCCGACGCGTCAGCCGTCATGTCGATGAGCCCGGAGGAGCGGCAGGCCTTCATCACGCGGATGGTCGACGGGCTCGCGGCGCGTCTCAAAACCGATGGCAGTGATCCGGCCGCGTGGGTGAAGCTCATCCGCGCCTATCAGGTTCTGGGCCGCCGCGACGACGCCGTCAAAGCTCTGAGCGATGCCCGCGCGAACCTCAAGGGCAACCAGGTGGGGCTGGCGCAGGTCGATGATCTCGCACGCCAGCTCGGCCTCGGGAGTTGATGCAACGCAAGGGCGCCATGACACGCAAACAGAAACGCGGAGTACTGATCGGAGGCGGCGTCGCGACGCTCGGCCTCGCGCTCATTCTTGTGCTCTTCGCGCTGAAGGACAGCATCGTCTTCTTTCATACTCCGAGTGACATCGTCGAGAAAGGTGTTGCGGCCGGCCAGCGCATTCGCCTCGGCGGCTTGGTCGAACAGGGATCGGTTGTTCGTGGCCAGGGAACGACGATCACGTTCAAGGTCACCGATACCTTGAAAGATATCCCGGTGACGTTCACCGGCGTCTTGCCGGATCTCTTCAAGGAAGGGCAGGGCGTCGTCGCGGAAGGCGTGCTTGACGGCAGTGGTGGCTTCACCGCCGACACGGTGCTTGCCAAGCATGATGAAAATTACATGCCACGCGACGTCGCGAAAGCGCTAGAAGCAAGGGGCGTGAAGCTCGGGGCGAGCGCCCATCCGGGCCAGTTGAAGGCCGCGCTGCCTTAAGAGGATTTGCCGTGATCGTCGAACTGGGACATTTCGCTTTAATTCTCGCCCTGCTGGTCGCGGTCGTGCAGGTCGTCGTGCCGGCCTTCGGTGCTCACGTTCGCGATGAGCGGATGATGCGGGTCGCGGAACCTGCGGCGGTGTCCCAGCTCTTGCTGATTGCGTTGGCCTTCTTCGCGCTCATGCATGCCTACGTGACATCGGACTTTTCGGTTTTGAATGTCGCCGAGAATTCCCACTCGACGAAGCCGCTGATCTACAAGATGGCCGGCGTCTGGGGCAATCACGAAGGCTCGATGCTGCTCTGGGTTTTGATCCTGGCGCTGTTCGGCGCAGCCGTCGCTCTTTTCGGCAATAACCTTCCGCCGACGTTGAAAGCCCGCGTGCTCTCGGTCCAGGCCTCGATTGCGGTGGCGTTCCTGCTGTTCTCGCTGCTGACGTCCAATCCGTTCGTGCGCATCGATCCAGCGCCTTCCGACGGCAACGGCTTGAACCCGATCCTGCAGGACCCTGCGCTCGCGTTCCACCCGCCGTTCCTCTACACCGGTTACGTCGGCTTTTCGATCGCGTTCTCCTTTGCCATCGCCGCGTTGATCGAGGGCCGCATCGACGCCGCCTGGGCGCGCTGGGTGCGGCCATGGACGCTCGCAGCCTGGATGTTCCTCACTATCGGAATTTCGATGGGCTCGTGGTGGGCCTATTACGAGCTTGGCTGGGGCGGCTGGTGGTTCTGGGATCCGGTCGAGAACGCTTCATTCATGCCATGGCTCGCCGGCACGGCGCTGCTCCATTCGGCGCTCGTCATGGAAAAACGCGAAGCACTGAAGATCTGGACAGTGCTGCTCGCGATCCTGACGTTCTCACTGTCGCTGATGGGCACGTTCATCGTCCGCTCCGGCGTTCTGACATCGGTCCATTCCTTCGCCGTCGACCCCGCCCGCGGCGTCTTTATCCTGGCTATCCTCGTGCTCTTTACCGGCGGCGGTCTCGCTCTCTTCGCGCTGCGCGCCAAGGACATGCAGGCGGGCGGCCTGTTCCAGCCGATCAGCCGAGAAGGTGCGCTCGTTCTCAATAATCTGCTTCTGGTGACGGCGACCGCGACCGTGCTGGTCGGAACGCTCTACCCGATGGCGCTGGAAGGCCTGACGGGTGAGAAGATTTCGGTCGGACCGCCGTACTTCAACGCCACCTTCGGCCCGCTGATGATTCCGCTGCTGATGGCGCTGCCGATCGGCCCTATGCTGGCGTGGAAGCGCGGTGATTTCCCCGGCGTGATGCAACGCCTGGCCTTCGCGTTTTTAGCCGCACTCGTCGCACTCGTGGCGGTTTTCGCGGTCGAGCATCGCGGTCCGTGGCTCGCGCCGTTCGGCATCGCGCTCGGCGTTTACGTGATGATGGGCACAATCATCGAATGGGCGAACCGGGTGAAGATCGGTTCCGCCAGCCGTGAGGAAATCGTCCGCCGCGCCGCGAACCTGCCGCGCTCCGCCTACGGTACGCTGTTCGCGCATTTCGGTGTCGGTATGCTCATGGTTGGCATCGTCGCCACCAGCGCCTACCGCGAGGAGCACATCCTGGCGATGAAGCCCGGCGACAAGGTTGTCGTCGACGGCTATGAGGTGACGTTCACGGGCGTCGAACGCGGCCGCGGTCCGAACTACACCGAGGACATCGCCGACTTTATCGTCATGCGCGGCGGCGAGACGATCGCGCGCTTGCAGCCGGCCAAGCGTCTTTACGATGCGCCGCCCCAGCCGACGACGGAAGCCGGCATCCATGCGGCGTGGCGCGGAGATCTCTATGTCGTCATCGGCGACGCCCAGCCCAATGGCGGATACGCGGTTCGCGCATATTTCAATCCGCTCGTGCGCTTCATCTGGCTCGGCGCGCTGCTGATGTTCCTGGGTGGCGGCATCTCGTTGTCCGATCGGCGCCTGCGGGTCGGCGCGCCGTCGCGAACGCGCCCGCGGCCCGCCGCTGCCGTTCCCGCGGAGTGACGGCGGTGCGACGGACGCTGGCATCGGCGGTGCTGACGATCTGGATCGCGTGTGCGGCGATGCCGATGGCGCTTGCCGTCCAGCCCGGCGAAATGCTCGCCGATCCAGCGCTCGAAAAACGCGCCCGCAATATCTCGGCCGAACTGCGTTGCCTCGTCTGCCAGAACCAGTCGATCGACGACAGCGACGCGCCCCTCGCGGGCGATCTCCGTCGCCTCGTCCGTGAACGCATCACGGCGCACGACACCGACACCCAGGTGCTCGATTACATCGTCGCCCGCTACGGTGAATTCGTTCTGCTGAAGCCGCGGTTCGAACTGTCCACGCTGCTTCTGTGGCTGACGCCAGTCCTGGTCCTTCTTGGCGGCATCGTTCTCGTGATCCGGACCATGAAGCCAGCCGCTCTACCGGCTCCCGCCCCGCTCAGCGAGCAGGAAAAAAACCGGCTAGATAAGATCCTTGCGGCCAAGGACCAGTGAGCCCGATTTAACTGTGGCGGCGCGCTAGATTACCAACAGTTAACGTCCCTGACATGCTGCCGTAACCCGGTCTCCACTAGGCGTCGTAGTAAGGCTCGCGAAGCCTGCCTTTTCATCTGGAGACCCCTGGGATGCGATTTCCGCACCGCTCGTCGACGACCTCTCATTCGAAAGTGACTTCCACCTTTGCTCCGGCCTCGATCGCCATTGCGGCCATCGCGACGGTTGGGCTGGGCCTTGCGGTGCCCTCTCACTCAGCGCGAGCTGATGCCGTCGCCCCGACCGTCCAGACCCCGTTCGGCCGTGCGCCGCTTTCCTTCGCCGACATCGTCGACCGGGTGAAGCCGGCCGTCGTCTCCGTTTCGGTCATCAACGATGGCGGGGCTTCGAAGCTCGCCTCGAACGACAAGAGCGACAAGGGTGGCAAGAAGGGCGACAAGAATTTCACGCTCCCCGATCTTCCCCCCGATCACCCGCTGCACGACTTCTTCAAGAACCTCCCCAAGGAGTTCGGCCAGGAAGAGAAGCCCAAGATCGTCCAGGGCCAAGGCTCAGGCTTCGTCATCACGCCGGACGGCTACGTCGTGACCAACAACCACGTGATTGACGGCGCCACCAAGATCCAGGTCAGCTTCGATAACGACGAGACCAAGTATGAGGCCAAGCTGGTCGGCACCGATCCGCGCACGGACGTCGCCCTGATTAAGATCGAAAGCAGCAAGACCTTCCCGACAGTCAAGCTGTCCGAGAAGGAACCGCGCGTCGGTGACTGGGCGCTTGCCGTTGGCAACCCGTTCGGTCTCGGCGGAACCGTCACGGCCGGTATCGTGTCCGCGCTCGCTCGCGACATCGGCTCCGGTCCCTACGATTACCTGCAGATCGACGCAGCCGTGAACCGCGGCAACTCCGGTGGACCGACCGTCAACCTCGACGGCGAGGTCATCGGCGTCAACACAGCGATTTTCTCCCCGTCCGGCGGCAACGTCGGCATTGCCTTCGCCGTCCCGGCGAAGACCGTGAAGGAAGTCGTCCAGCAGCTGAAGACGGGCGGAACCGTCAGCCGCGGCTGGCTTGGCGTCAAGATTCAGAACGTCGACGAAGACACCGCAGCGAGCATCGGCCTGTCTGACGCTCACGGCGCCCTTGTCAGCGAAGTGACGCCGAATGGTCCGGCTGCGAATTCCGGCATCAAGGCTCAGGACGCCATCGTTCAGGTCAATGGCAGCAAGATCGCCGATAGCCGCGACCTCGCCCGCAAAATTGCGGAGCTTGCTCCCAACACCAACGTCGACGTCAAGGTTTGGCGTAACAACTCCGAGCAGTCGATCAAGGTCAAGCTTGGGCTCTTCCCCAAGAACGCCGAAGCGGCCATGAGCGGCGACGACAACAACGACGATAACGACAAGGGCAACAACGATGACGACAGCAAGTCAGTCGACCTGAGCCAGCTCGGCATCACATTGATGCCGGCGCGCACGGGCAAGGACGCTGAAGGTGTCGCCATCGCCGAAGTCGATCCGACGTCGGATGCCGCCGAGAAGGGTCTGAAGCCGGGCGACGTCATTCTTGAAGTCTCGGGCCTGAACGTGTCGTCTCCCAACGACGTCATCTCGGGCATCAAGAAAGCCCAGGACCTCAAGCGGACTGCCGTTCTCCTGCACATCAAGTCAGCTGATCAGAAGCGCTTTGTCGCTGTTCAGCTGACGACGAAAAAGGGCTGAGGTTAACGCCATGGCAAACTCGGGCAGCTCCGTCACTCAAACGGCGGGGCTGCCTCGACGTTTGGGAGACGGCCGGTTAAACAGTGAACGGAGAGAAGACGAAGGTCGGACACACACCATGCGCGTGCTCGTGATTGAAGACGATAAAGAAACCGCGCTTTTCCTGCAGAAATCCCTGAAAGAGAACGGTCACACGGCTGATCTTGCTCACGACGGCGAAGCCGGCCTGTCGCTCGCTTCGGATGGCGCCTACGACGTTCTGATCGTCGACCGGATGTTGCCGCATCTCGACGGTCTGTCCGTCATCAAGACGCTGCGGACCGATGGCAACCGGACGCCGGTGCTGATCCTGTCGGCGCTGGGCGAAGTCGACGACCGCGTCAAGGGCCTGCGCGCCGGCGGCGACGACTACCTGACGAAACCCTACGCCTATTCCGAGCTTTTGGCCCGGGTCGAAGCCCTTGGCCGGCGCACGGCCCCCGAAGAGCAGCAGACGCGCTATTCCGTCGGCGATCTCGTGCTCGATCGGCTTTCGCACCGCGTTACCCGCGGCGGCGAACACATCCTGCTGCAGCCGCGGGAATACCGGCTTCTCGAATATCTGATGCAACACGCCGGTCAGGTGGTCACCCGCACGATGCTGCTTGAGCATGTCTGGGACTATCACTTCGATCCGCAAACCAACGTGATCGACGTGCACGTCTCCCGCCTGCGGGCGAAGATCGACAAGAGCTTCGACAAGCCGCTGCTGCACACGGTTCGGGGCGCAGGATATACCATCCGTGACGGCCCTGCTTGAGCGCGTCGCGAAAGCGGCCTCGACGACAGCGTTCGGACTGAGCGTGCTCGCGGTGGCGTTCTTCATGTTCGCCGCTGCGGTCGTCGTCGGCTTCCTGTTCTGGCAGACGAACAAGCTGTTCACCGATCAGGTTCTGGCGACGCTGACGGCCGAGTCCCGTATCCTGACTTCGGAAATGAAAGTCGGCGGTCAGGTCAAGCTCGTCGAAACCATCGCCGCGCTGTCGCGGCCGCAAGGAACGGGGCTATACTACCTTGCTAATAACGCCGGCGCCAAGATCGCAGGCAACCTCAACCGTATCCCGCCGGAACTCGACGCCGAGGGGCATGGTGGCGTTTTCAGCTACCAGCCCACCGATGATCGCGGGCCGACGCATTTGGCCGTGGCGATCCCCGTCGACCTCGGCCCGGACCTGCGCCTGATCATCGGCCGCGATGTCGAGGATCAGCGCGCCTTCGCGAACTCCATTCGCTTCGCGTTTCTTCTCGGGTTTGGCGTGTTGTCGGTGATCGGTCTGCTCGGCGGCCTCGCGGTCAGCCGCCTGATCGTCAATCGCATGGACCAGATCACCGCAACGAGCCGTCAGATCATGCAGGGCGACCTCTCGCGTCGCATCCCGACTACGGGCAAGGGCGGCGAGCTTGACGCGCTCGCCGGCAACCTCAACGAGATGCTCGAACGGATCGAAAGCCTGATGAACGGCCTGCGCGAGGTCTCCGACAATATCGCCCACGACCTCAAGACGCCGCTCAACCGCATGCGTAACCGCGCCGAGGCCGCGCTGCGCGACAGCCGCGGCTCCGAGGCCTACCGCGACGGCCTTGAGCGCACGATCGAGGAGGCGGACGAGCTGATCAAGACCTTCAACGCGCTCCTCCTCATCGCCCGTCTCGAAGCGGGCGCGGTCGAGGAGACGGCCGAGGAATTTGACGTCGGCGAGCTCGTGCGCGACGTCGCCGAGTTCTACGAGCCGGTGGCCGAGGAGGCAGGCCTTGCCCTCGATATCGAGGTCGGCGATCGCACGATCGTGCGCGGGAACCGCCAGCTTGTCGGCCAGGCGGTGGCCAACCTCGTCGACAACGCCATCAAGTATTCGACCGCTGCGGCTGCCGGGGTTGCGGACAAGACGGCGGATCGCCGTGTGCGTATCGTCATGGACCGCGTCGGCGACACTATCGAGATTGCCGTTGCCGATTGCGGACCCGGCATCGCGCCAAAGGATCGTGCTCGCGCCTTGCAGCGCTTCGTGCGCCTGGAGAAAAGCCGCTCGCAGCCGGGCAGCGGCCTGGGGCTCAGCCTGGTCG
>JBEVLH010000212.1:0-3380 GCA_040509255.1 Hyphomicrobium sp.
AGGTCCGTCAACGCGCGCACCAGACGGTCTTCATCGGCATCGCCGTAAGTATAGTCGCCGTTCGGTCCCCCGATCAGGCAAGCGATGCGCGGTTTGGGCAGGGCCGCGATCGAGGGCGGAACCGTTGCTTGCAGCGCCGCGATCCGTGCCGGCGAAAAGGCATGAGGAGCCGTCAGGGTCGATATTACATTGGGGCCGCGCCGGCGGTCGTGCTCCGGCACCCAGATCAGATCGGCGCTGTTGGCTCCCGTCTTCGGGTCCATCAGGATGATGGTGTAGGTTTGAAGTCCTGCTCGGCGCCTCAGTGCGCGGATGTAGGGGATGGTTGTGCGTCCCGTCGCGAACGCAAACGCCGGCCAGGGCGGTTGCAACGCCTCGCGTCCCTCGCTCGCCGGCACCGGGCCCCAGGGCGCCATCAGCTTGTAGATGCCATTTAGATTGGCAGGCTTTACCTCTGCGGTGAGACCCAGGGCATCGACCACGCCGAGGCACTGAGCGACATGACCGGCCTTGCCGTCGGAAAATACCCAGGCGGTGCGGCCTTCGAGCGATGCGGATCGGGCATTGGCGGGTGTCATGTCGAGCGAGCTTTGCGTCCCTCAGCCAAGCGAAGCGCAATCACAAACTCCGCCGTGTAATAACTGAAATGCTGGGCAGTTGGTGACATTCCTGATATTACTCCTGCATCGACTGCGCGGCTTGGCCCATGGCAATAGTACTCGACGAAACAGATTGGCGGATCCTGCGCGAGCTGCAAGCCGACGGGCGGATCACAAATATCGCCCTTGCCAACCGCATCGGCCTTTCGGCGCCGCCGTGCCTCCGCCGGGTGCGAGCGCTCGAAGAGGCTGGGCTGATCTCTCGTTATACGGCGTTGGTGGACGAAGTGAGGCTCGGTTATGCGCTCACGGCGTTCGCCATGGTTCGGCTTCATAATCAGGCAGAATCGGACCTGCGCGCGTTCGAAAACCGCATCCTCGGCTGGCCCCTCGTCCGTGAGGCCTACATGTTGTCGGGCGAGAGTGATTTTATACTGAAGTGCATTGCACGCGACCTGCAGCGGTTTCAAGGTTTCGTGCTCGAGGAATTGACGGCTGCGCCAAACGTGGCCAGCGTCAAAACCTATCTGACGATCCGCCGCGCCAAACGCGAGCCCGGCGTGCCGATTAGCGGCGCGGGACCGGATGGAACCTGATGGTCCACGACTTGTTTGGGAGACTTGATGGCAACATTTTCTAGATTGGCGTCTGGGGCGGCGCGGGCGGCGGTGCTTTCGATAGTCCCGAATGTATCGCTCGCGATGGCTGCCACTTCCGACGACCTCTACAATAACTATTTTGCCAACGTGCTCGACGGCGCGCCATGCTTCGCGCGGACGTACAATGAGAAAAACCTGAAGGACCATCCGGGCCAACGCGTCCGGGAAATCGAAATCGATCTCACGAAATCCAATGCCGATGGGACGCCCAATACTGCCGACCGCTTCGAGCTGAGTTTCGCGCTGATACTGACGTCAGGGCCCGATTGGTACGGCCAGAACGCCAGCTGCAAAACGAACGACACCGACTTCGAGTGCTACCTCGAAGGCGACGGTGGCGTCTTCCGGCTGACGCCGCAAAAAGGCGGCGGGCTCCGGCTCGAGACAGGCGAGGCCGGCATATCGATCGAGAGTTCGGACGTGGAAATCGACCTGCCGGGCAAAGACGGCATCGACCGCGTGTTCGACCTTTCCCCGTCAAAGCAGGAATGCCAATCCGCCTCAGCGTTCTTCGAGGGCGGCAACGACTAGCTGCGCCTCTCAGAATGGCTCAGCCCCAGGCGACCTGCAGAACCTCGAACGTGCGCGTGCCCTTCGGCGTGGTCACGTCGACGCTTTCGCCTTTCGTCTTTCCGATCAACGCGCGCGCGATCGGCGACGAAATGGAGATTTTGCGCTCGCGCAGATTGGCCTCGGTGTCGCCGACGATCGTGTAGGTGACCTTCTCGCCGGAATCTTCGTCTTCGAGCGTGACGGTGGCGCCAAACTTGATGGTGTTGCCGGACAGTTTCGTCACGTCGATGATCTCGGCGCGGTTGATCTTGTCCTCGACTTCCGCCACCCGCGCCTCGTTGAGGCCCTGCTGTTCCTTGGCGGCGTGATATTCGGCGTTTTCCGAAAGATCGCCGTGGGCGCGAGCTTCCGAAATCGCCGCGATGATGCGCGGACGTTCCACAGCTTTCAGCCGCTGCAATTCCTCCTCGAGGCTCTTGTAGCCCTCAGGTGTCATCGGCACCCGTTCCATCATCGTCTCCAACGTCTTTCGAACGGCTCAATCACGGCGGGAAAAATCCCTGCGAACGGTAACACTACGTCTGGTCGGTGGAAAAGCAACGAAGAGGCAACCATTCCTTGGATGCCCCGTCTACTGATGAAGCGGCTCAGCGATGCGCAAAAGCCTGCAGCGGGGCCACTTCGAGCGTGTCCGACGACAGTGCTTTGATGGCCCGTGTGACCGCTACCGCCCCAGCAAGTGTTGTATAGTAGGGTACGTGGTGAAGCAAGGCCGAGCGCCGGATGTCCTTGCTGTCGCTCAGGGCTTTCGAACCCTCGGTTGTATTGAAAACGAGGTGGACGTCGCCGTTTTTGATGGCATCGACGATGTGTGGGCGCCCTTCCAGAACCTTATTGATAGCATCGCACTGGATGCCATTGGCCTCGAGATACCGCTTGGTGCCTCGGGTCGCGATGACCTTGAAACCCATGGCGGCAAGCTCCCTTACGGGCGCAATGACGCGGGATTTGTCGCTTTCCTTGACGGACACGAACACCGTGCCTTTCGACGGCAGCTTCTGGCCGGCGCCGAGCTGGCTCTTGCCGAACGCCATCGCGAAGTCGTGGTCGATACCCATGACCTCACCGGTCGAGCGCATCTCGGGACCCAGGATAGGATCGACACCCAAAAAGCGCGCGAACGGGAAAACCGCTTCCTTGACCGCAATGTGCGTGAAGCTGGGCTTCGTCAGGTTGAACGACGCCAGTGGCTTGCCGGCCATGACCTCGGACGCGATGGCTGCGATCGGCAGACCAATGACCTTGGCGACGAACGGCACGGTGCGCGATGCCCGCGGGTTCACCTCGAGGATGAAGACTTCGTCATTCTTGATCGCGAACTGGATATTCATCAAGCCGACGACGCGCAGGGCTAGTGCCAGCTCGCGGGCCTGACGCTCGAGCTCGGCGATGATGGCGGCCGACAACGAATGCGGTGGCAACGAGCAGGCGCTGTCGCCCGAGTGGATGCCGGCTTCTTCGATGTGCTCCATGATGCCGGCGACAAACGTGTCCTTGCCGTCGGACAGGCAGTCGACGTCGACCTCGACCGCATCGGTCAGGTAACTGT
>JBEVLH010000213.1:0-2628 GCA_040509255.1 Hyphomicrobium sp.
CATCGGCTTTGGCAGAAGGAAGGTGCGCCCCGCTTCTATCGGGCCTCGACCGACGACGAGATCGCCCACGTTTTTGCGACGCTTGAAGAGCAGGAAGCCGTTTGGCACGCCGAGCATGGATCGAGTGACAATCTCGCCGATCCGGCCTGTCGGGCGTTCTACGAGCGCTTGGCTATCGACGGCTCCGACGCCGGATTGACCGCTCTGTTCGCGCTCGAAGCGAACGGAAAAATCGTCGCGACGCTGTTCTGCCTTGAGCATGACCGCACCGTCACCATCCTGAAGATTTCGACCGGCGGCGCACGCTGGAGCCACCTGTCGCCCGGCCGACTGATGGTCCTCGAAGCCGTGAAGCATTACGTCGCTCGCGGCGTGACCCGCTTCGAAATGGGCGTCGGCTCCGACCCTCTCAAGCACACGTTTGGAACCGAAGACGTCCCGCTCCACGACTTGGTGAGCGCCCAGGACGTGACCGCAGTCCCGAAGGCCGTCCTGCACGAGCTTCTTGCCCACCTTGGTAGCGGGCGCGGCCGTCGGATCCGGGCAGCGTTTGAAAAAGTCATGCCGAAGCTCGTCGGCCGAGGCTCAGGCAGCTGATTTGGGGCGTTTTCGCCCGCCTTTCCTGATGCCGGTCGATCCGATATAAGGCGGGCTCGCGCGCCGGACGCCCGAAAGGTGTCTCGGCAACTTTTTTATCTGCCGCCAGGTTTTCGATCCTCGACATGTCCAAAGCAAATGCCAACACGCGCCCCGAAGCGCGCCTCGCGAAAGGCTTTCGCGACATCGAGGCGCCCGAGCTGAGGGCGCTGAACGACATGATCGCGAAGATCCGCGACGTCTATGAGCGTTACGGCTTCGAGGCGCTCGAAACGCCGGCAATCGAATACACCGACGCCCTCGGCAAATTCTTGCCAGACCAGGATCGCCCCAACGCCGGCGTCTTCTCGTTTCAGGACGAAGATGAGCAGTGGATGAGCCTGCGCTACGATCTGACCGCGCCGCTGGCCCGCTACGTCGCGCAGAATTTCCAAAGCCTGCCGAAGCCGTTCCGTCGCTATGCGTTCGGCAACGTCTATCGCAACGAGAAGCCCGGTCCGGGTCGCTTCCGTCAGTTCATGCAATTCGACGCCGATACGGTGGGAGCGGAGGGCGTCGCCGCCGACGCCGAGATGTGCATGCTCGCCGCCGACACGCTCGAAGCGCTGGGCGTCAAGCGCGGCGACTATGTGATCAAGGTCAGCAGCCGCAAATTGCTCGATGGCCTATTGAGCGCCGCCGGACTCGACGGCGAAGACAACGCCGGACGCCGCCTGACAGTTCTTCGCGCCGTCGATAAACTCGATCGTCTCGGAATCGAAGGCGTATCGCAACTGCTTGGCAAAGGCCGCAAGGACGACAGCGGCGATTTCACCAAAGGCGCGGATCTCACTCCCGCGCAAACGATGGAAGTCGTTGGCTTTCTCGAAAAACCGATTGCGGAAAACGCGAACAATGCCGCTTTCGCGTCCGGTGTCGACGACCTTCTCAAGTTACGGGATATCTGCGTAGCAGCCGGCTATGACGCCAATCGCATTCGACTCGACCAGACCGTCGTCCGCGGCCTCGAATACTACACCGGTCCGGTCTTCGAAGCCGAGCTGACGTTCGAAGTGAAAGGTGACGACGGCAAGCCCGTCCGTTTCGGCTCCGTCGGCGGCGGCGGTCGCTACGACGATCTCGTCGCGCGCTTCACCGGCGAGCGCGTTCCCGCGACCGGCTTCTCGATCGGCGTCTCGCGCCTGCAGGCCGCGCTCTCGCTCATCGGCGAAAAGAAGAGCCCGGCGCTCGGCCCCGTCGTCGTCCTCGTCATGGATAAGGCCGAAGTCGCCACCTACCAGAAGATGACGCAAGCGCTACGCAACGCCGGCATTCGCGCCGAGATGTACCTCGGCTCGTCCGGCATGAAGGCGCAGATGAAATACGCCGATAAGCGCAACAGCCCATGTGTCATCATCCAGGGCTCCGACGAGCGCGCTAAAGGCGAAGTGACGATCAAGGATCTAATCGAAGGCGCGAAAGCCGCCGCCGCGATCAAGGACAATAAGGAATGGAAGGAAGCGCGCCCGGCGCAGTTCGCTGTTTCCGAATCCCACCTCGTGCAGGAAGTCCACAACCTCATCAAGCGGCACCAGACGTGAGATGAACCGATACTGATCCCCTCTCCCGCATGCGGAGAGAGGGTTAGGGTGAGGGGCAGCGGCAATTCCTTGCGGCCCACACCCCGACCCTCTCCCCATCGCGAAGGGCGACGGGAGAGGAGATAAGAAATGACCGCTGAGACGGTCCAGAATCTCGAGGCGCTCGCGCTGCAGGCGCAGACGTTGATGTCGGTCTTCACCAAGGCCGGCTATGACGCCGTAGCGCCGGCCATCATCCAGCCCGCCGACGTCTTTCTCGACGTCATCGGCGAAAGCCTGCGCGGCCGCACGTACGTCTTCACCGACCAGGACGGCGCCGAGCTTTGCCTGCGTCCCGACATCACGGTGCCGACGTGCCGCCTGCACCTCGAGCGCCACGCCGAGCCGATGACTCCGGCGCGCTATTGCTACAACGGTCCCGCCTTTCGCTTTCAGCCGCAAGGTGCGGACG
>JBEVLH010000214.1:0-4376 GCA_040509255.1 Hyphomicrobium sp.
AAAAAGGGGCCGCCCGGAAGCGGCCCCAATAATCTGTCGCAAACGGGAGAGAGCGATCAGAATTTCATGAGCGCGCCTGCGATGACCGCATCGAAGTCGTCGATGCTCGTGCGCGTTCCGTTGGTGCTGATGATGTCACCGTCCGCATGACGATACTGGATGTAGAGGTCGAGCGCTGCGGGTTCGATGTTCTGGACGACGCCGGCGCCGATGAAGTTGAGGTCGGTCCCGCCAAGGCTACCGCCGCCAAAGCCAACCGGGATGGCCACGCCGTTCTTGCTACCACCGTCGTCGTGACGATATTCGCCAAAGATCGTGGTTTTGCCGAGCGGGATCCACTTCTGCTCGATGCCGCCCTGGACGAACCACAGGCTGCTCGTGGCATCAGTACCCGCACCACCGACGTCGGCGACGCGGTTGTCGTAGTTCTGCGCATACCCGCCGTAGACATAGAGGCCGGTCGGAACATGCATGACCGTGGCAGCGGCGCCGAACAGTTGGCAGTCGGTCGGAGTGGTCTTGGTCGAGCAGCCGATGTTTTCGTCCGAGACCTCGCCGTAGCCGGCCTTACCCAGAATATTGAAGTCGCCAAAGGTGTTCTTGTAGGTCAGCGACATGCCCCAGTCGTCGTCCTCGCCCCACGACGCGGTCAGCGTGAAGCCGGCGACCGTCGGCGAGTCATAGCGAACGATGTTGCGGCGGCCGTCTTGACCGACCGTGCCGTTGTCGATGCCCTGCAGGATGCTGCCCCAAGTCAGGCCACCAATGAAGGTTCCGTGGTTGCGAATGCCGAAGTTGCCTTGATAGACGGCTGCCGCCTGAGCGTCAGAGACGTTACGCGTATTGGCGCCGTCGGCGTCGTCGAGAAGGTGGTACATCGCGGTGCCTTCGAGGCCGACAGTGACTTTGCCCAGGTCTTTGCTCTTCACCCACCAGTTGCTCTTACGAAGAGTGACGGCGTTGGAGCCGCCGGTGCCGTCGGGGTTGCTCTGGTTCCAGCCGCTTGAGCCAGTCGAGTTGGCGCCGTTGACGCCGAGTTCCAAGGTGTAACCGGCCGAGTAGCCAGGCGCGATCTGCGCTTCGCCGACGAAGCGGACGCGCGACTGCTCAAGTTTGTTGGTGCCGACGTAGACGTTGCTCTCCGAGCCGTCGTCCCACCACATAACCTGTTCGTTGACCCAGCCCGAAACCGTCAGCGAAACCTTGCGGTTACCCTTGCGGGCGGTGGTGGCTTCGAGCTCGGCCACGCGTTCCTCGAGATCCGCGCAGCAATCGCCACCCAGATCAGCAGCGGCGGCCGGCGTATACCCGGCAGCTGCCAACCCGAAAGCTGCCAACAACGCCCAACGACTACTCGACAATTTGAATACCGATTTCATCGGTGCCCCTCTATTTACAAACCCCGGATCAGACGGCGCGCATCCCCACACGCCCGGCATTTCGCCGTTATGCCCACGAGGGTCATTTCCCCCTGTGGACAACTTACCGCTTAGCTAACCGGCCAATTTAACAGATGCGTGACAGGTGGCCGTCACAAACGTTGCAATTGGGCCACAACTGGCGTTTTCGTGAATTTCTGTGTTTAAATGCGCACGCGTTGAGGGCGTAAGCTAAAGTGAAACAAGACATTTTCGACATTTCTGTCATAGGAGCGGGGCCTGCCGGATTGGCGGCTGCGCTGGCGTGCGCTCTAGCGGGCCTCAAAACGGTGGCCGTCGGGCCGCCGCCTAGTCGTCATGACCGGCGGACCTCTGCCCTCTTCGGCGGGTCCATAGACTTGTTGAAGGAACTTGGGGTCTGGTCCGAGATCAGACCTCACGCCGAGCCAATAGTCGGCATCAGAATCGTGGACGCAAGCCACAACGTCCTCAGAGCCCCAGAAGTGCTCTTTGACGCCCGGGAGGTCGGGGCGGATGCCTTCGGCTACAACATCCCGAATGTCGTCCTGACGACCGTCCTCGAGGCCGCGTGCGGCCGTCTTTTGACGAGGGTCGCTGGCAGCGCAACAGGCGTGGTCCTAAGCGACGACTGGGTCTCCGCCACGGTGGAGGGACAGGCCCTTCAGTCACGGCTAGCGGTTGCCGCAGACGGACGCTTGTCGCCGACACGGGCCGCAGCAGGCATCGAAGTGTCTGCCTGGACTTATCCGCAATCTGCGATTGTGACCACATTCCATCATCAGCGACCCCATGGGGACATCTCAACCGAGCTGCATCACCCCGTCGGCCCGCTCACTGTTGTTCCCGGGCCGGGCCGGACATCGAACCTCGTATGGATCGATACGCCCGATGAGATCACCCGCTTGCAAACTCTCGATGACCAGGAATTTGGCCGCGAACTGAGCTCTGCGCTCAAAGGCCTGCTCGGCGGCTTGTCGGAATTCACGTCGCGGCAATCGTTCCGGCTCTCCGGCCAGACGGCACGGGTGCTGGCAAAGAACAGGGTCGTGGTGATCGGGGAAGCGGCCCACGTCATTCCGCCCATCGGCGCGCAAGGGCTCAATCTCAGCTTCCGGGACGCAGCGACCTTGGCCGAGATCGCGGGCGGTGCAAAGGACCGCGGCCTGGATCCGGGCGCGAACACTACGCTCGAACAATACCAAAATGCGCGCCGCACCGATATCGGGACACGGGTGTTTGCGGTCGACATGCTGAACCGCTCCTTGCTGAGCAATTTTCCCGGGGTCCACCTGGCGCGCGGCTTCGGACTGTTTGCACTCGCGTCCAGTCGGGCGCTCAGGGCACGCGTGATGCGCGAAGGCATCATGCCGGCGGCGTCCAATCCGGCAATGATGGCATCCTCCCGCCCGACGGGGGAAATGTGACCGGGAAGGCTTGACGCGCGCGACGAGGCAGGGGCATCACCCTCCTTCGTTCTCTTTCGGATCAAGGAAATCACCGCTGCCCTCGACGGAAGTTTCGCGACTGCGTGATTTGCAGTTCCGGCTGGAGTATATCGTTCTCAGACTGGTGGTCGGTATCGTGCGGGCGGTGCCGCTCGACGCCGCGACCCATCTCTCGGCTTGGTGCTGGCGACGACTTGCGCCGAAGATCAACCCGAAACGCCATCGCCGCGCGCTCGACAATCTCAAAATCGCTTTTCCGGAAAAATCCGATGAGGAGCGCAAGGCCATCGCACTTGGCCATTGGGAGAACCTCGGACGCGTCATGGCCGAGACCATGCGGATCGACCAGATCATTGCCGAGCCGTCGCGCCTCACCATTCGAAATCCGGAAGTCTTCAATCGCTATGCCAGCAAGCTTGGCCCGATCGTCGGCGCCTCTCTGCACATGGGCAACTGGGAATTGGCGATCTGGCCGTTGACGATCGCGGGCGCGAGCCCGGCGTGTGTCTATCGCTCAGTCAACAACCCCTATATCGACCAATACATCCGCTATCAGCGTCGCGACCTCTACCCGGGCGGACTGTTCGGACGCGGCCGGGTCGAAGGCGATCATGGCGAGAGCCAGAAGACCGCGCGCGTCATCATGGATTACGTGCGCAACGGCGGCCGCCTTGGCGTCGTCTGCGACCTTTACGATCGCACAGGCCTTCCCGTCCCGTTCTTCGGAAAGGATGCGCGGACCGTGACGATCCCGGCGATGATCGCGCGTCGCGTCGGCGCGCGCATCTGGATGGCGCGCTGCATGCGCGTCGGCAACGACAGCCGCTTCGAGATCGAACTCAAAGAGCTTCGCGTGCCGCGCACGTCCAATCACGGCGACGATGTCAAATGGGCAACGGCTGAAATGACGCGTCAGTTCGAATCGTGGGTGCGCGAGTTTCCCGAACAATGGATGTGGTCGAACCGGCGCTGGAGTTGAGTGCTCCCCTACGATCGGGCTTGAAGCGAAGCTCATCCGGAACTGCAACAGCCGACATTGCGTTTCTCAGGGTTGAACATCCATGGAGCGACGAATGAGCGACGCACTCTCTCCTCTCCGCCTCGCAGTCGTCGTGATGGGACTTTTGCTTCCCACGCTCGCGCTGATCCCGCTCGGCAGTCTTTGGCTCTGGCAGCACGGCTACCTCATCTACTGGGCACTCGCGACGCTGGTATGCACGGCCTTCGCATTCCTCTTCGAGCGGCAAACGCTGGGGAAGCCTTCGGCAGTGCCGAAGGGTGAAATCGGCTCGGCGGCCGTCGTTCTGTCCCCTGGTTCGGCGGACACCCGCGGCGACAGCGAGCCGGCGCGAACGGAAGCAGAGACGGCGGTCGAGATCTTCGCGAACGACGCCAACTCGCGCACGATCGCGACGTGGAATGATTTTCTCAACACTGGACTCGAGACGGTCGAGATCGTCGCTAAGGTCTATCATCCTGACAGCAAGGATCCGATGCTGCGCTTCACGGTGCCCGAGGCGCTGACATTGGT
>JBEVLH010000215.1:0-17659 GCA_040509255.1 Hyphomicrobium sp.
TCGGCTAGGGCGAACCAGCTGCGCGAGCGCCAAAATTTTTGACCAGCATGCCTCGGCAGCAAAAGAGCAGCCGCGCGGATGCACGGCTGCTCTCGAAAAGCAACGCCTGAGGTCGGTCTTACGCGGCCTTGGCCTCAAGCTGCTGGACTGCATCGGGTGTGCCGATCGCGATGGTCCGCGGCTTCTTGCTTTCGGGAATGTTGCGGACGAGATCGACGTGCAGCAAACCGTTTTCGAACTTGGCGCCGGTCACATCGACGTGGTCGGCAAGCTGGAAGCGGCGCTCGAAGGCGCGAGCCGCGATGCCGCGATGAAGGTAGCTTTTGCTTTCGGCCTCAGCGGCTTTCTCGCCGGCGATCAAAAGCGTCTGCTCTTTGACTTCGATCTTCAACTCATCCTGCCCGAAACCGGCGACGGCCAACGTGATCCGGTAGGCGTTTTCGCCGGTGCGTTCGATGTTATAAGGCGGGTAGGTGGATTCGCTGTCGAATCCGACAGACCTGTCGAGCGCCTGGAACAAGCGATCGAAGCCGATGGCCGAACGATAAAAGGGAGCAAATTCTGCGTGTCGCATGACATATCCTCCATGAGAAGCGACATGTAAGACCGGCCGACTGGCTCGGTCCTTCTGGTGCGGTCCCGCTCTGCGGCAACCACACAAAAAAAGTAGGAAGCGGCAAAAATCGCTTCAAGGGGTGGCCTCCAATTTTCTCTCGGCGCACCGATCAGGGTGTAAGTGCGTTTAACCTTTTGCCTCGCGTCGGCGGGCGAACAGAGCGGCAGATGAAACTCGTTTCCCTCTCGATCAATCCCGTTCCGAGCGGCGCCCACGTCTCGGCGTTCGACGGCTATGACGGGCTGAAGCTGCGGTCGGCGCTGTGGGAGGCGACGCGGGGGCCGGCGCGCGGCACAGTCTGCATCGTGCAGGGACGCGGCGAGTTCATCGAAAAGTATTTCGAGGTGATTGCCGATCTGCGGCGGCGCGGTTTCGCTGTGGCGATTTTCGATCTCAGAGGCCAGGGCGGCTCAGAGCGGGTGCTGTCCAACAGGCGAAAAGGCCACGTGGTTGCGTTTACCGAATACGATCGGGATCTCGCAATCTTCATCGACGAGATCGTCAAGCCGTCGCTGCCAGCGCCATTGATCGGGCTTGGCCATTCGCTGGGCGGCAACATTCTCCTGAGGGCGGCGCAGGACGAGGCGAGCTCATTTTCCCGCATGATTCTATTGTCGCCGATGATCGACATCAATGAGCGCATGCTCGGCGTAAACCGGTCGCTCGTGAACGTCTATGCGTCGGTCGCTTCGCTGTTCGGATTTGCGACGGCTTATGTCCGGGGCGGAACCGACGAGCCGAGCGATCTCAGAGCGTTCGAGAACAACCGGCTGACCACTGACGAAGTTCGGTGGTCGCGGATCAAATCGATTATCGAAGCGGCGCCCGATCTGGCGGTGGGCGCTCCAACCATCGGCTGGCTCAGAGCGGCACTGAGAAGCTGCGCCATGCTTTCGCGGCCGGACTATCCAAAATACGTGGCTGTCCCGATGATGCTGTTTGCTGCCGGAGCCGATCGCGTGGTCTCAACGCAGGCGATCGAAGATTTTGCCGTCGATCTCAAATCCGGCGGACATATCCTGATGCCCGGTTCGCGGCACGAGATCCTGCAGGAAACGGATGCTATCCGGCAGAGGTTCTGGGCCGCCTTCGACGCTTACATGGGCATCGAGGCCTCGCCGTCCGAACACGTCTAGAGCTTGTTGATCAGTGCCAGCACATCTTCGTGGAGGCGGGCGTCGCCGGTCGCGATGATGTCGCCGCCTGACGACGGATCGCCGCCGGTCCAGGTCGTGATCGTTCCACCCGCGCGCTCGATGATCGGAATGATCGCGACGATGTCGTAGGGCTTCAGGCCGGATTCGATGATGACGTCGACAAAGCCGGCCGCGAGCAGGCAATACCCGTAGCAATCGCCGCCGTAGCGGGTCAGGCGCGCCTTCGACTTCAGGATGCTGAGCGCGGCGGATTGCTCGGGGGTTTCGAACAGGTCGGGATGTGTCGAGGTCAATATCGCGTCTTCGATGCGGGTGCACTCGCGGGTCTTGATCCGCGTCGGGCGGCTACCCCGCATGCTGTGATAGGCCGCCTTGTCGCCTGACCAGAAGCGCTCGCCCGTGAAAGGCTGATCGACAAGGCCAAACACGGGCTCGTCGTCCTTGAGTACTCCGATCAGCGTGCCCCACAGGGGCGATCCGATGATGAACGACCGCGTGCCGTCGATCGGATCGATGACCCATTTATAACGACTGGTGCCGGGCTTGGTGCCAAACTCTTCGCCAACGACGCCATGCTCGGGGAATTTAACCGCAAGCGCTTGGAGGATCGCTTTCTCCGCGCCCCGGTCAGCCTTCGTGACAGGGTCGAACGCCCCGCCCACGGCCTTGTTTTCCACAGGCATCGGCTTTCGAAAATGCTTGAGGATGACCGATCCAGATATATCGGCCAGTTCCTGCGCCACCCGGACGATGGCTTGAAATTCCACTGCGGGCACGGTTCCCGACACGTACTCACCCTGCGATTTCAAAGATTTGCTGACATGCCCCGGCGGAGCTTCGAACTTCGTCCGGCATATCGCAATGTTGCGCTCGCTGCATCCAACTAACGAACCTTGTGGCGAGCTGGATACACGAACCATCCAATGTGCATCTGCGATACGCGTAGAGATTGCGAGCGTCGACGAACCGGCACATCGTGACAGTGCGATTGCGTTGACACGCTTCACCGTAGTCGTTGCCCGATTTGGGCGTTTCCTCCCTAGACTTGGGCCGTTCGGCTTTCGGACGGCCTTTCTTTCGTCCGGAATCACTGCCCGCATGGGTTGCGGCCTTGGCCGATCCGGCATCTCCCATTAAGCCCCGCAGTTTACGATATGCTGCCCTGCATAAATCGCATTTGCTGGTGATGCGCTGCACCTTTAATTTTTGCAGTGCGATATGTGAGCTTCGCTCGCGCCTCGCAGCCCTCCTTGGGCGTTTCCTCCCTAGACTTGGGCCGTTCGTGAAAGATTCGGACGGCCCTTTTTCTTTGGTGAATCGTCGAGAAATCGTGGCGCGGAATTATTCCGCAGCGGCGCGATATTCGAGAAGGGCGGGCACCTCTCGAAAGAGGTTCGCGGCGATTTCAATCAATGCCTGCGAGAGACGCGCGTAGCCTGAGTTTTCCTCGAACGTCATCTCGTTGATGTAAAGCCCACGATTGATCTCGAGCTGAATGGCGTGGGTGCCACGCGCCGGACGGCCGTGATGTTCGGTGATGTAGCCGCCAGCATAGGGTCGGTTGAGCTGAACCTTGAAACCGCGGCGCTGAAATTCATCGCGCACCAGAAGTGTCAGCCGTGGGTCGGCGGACGCGCCGAAGCGATCACCAATGACGATGTCAGGTCGCTGAGCACCGCCGGGCGCCATCGCTGTGGACGGCATCGAATGGCAATCGATCAACACCGCATATCCGAACGTCTCGCGCGTCGCCGTGACAAGACGCGAAAGTTCGGCGTGGAAAGGAAAGTAGAGCTGTTCGATGCGGGCGAGCACGCTGGCGAGGCTGAGCTGGGCCGAATAGATTTCTTCGCCGTCGGCGACGATGCGCGCCACGGTCCCAAGGCCGCCTGCGACGCGGATCGATTGGGTGTTGGCGTGCGCCGGCAAAGGATCAAAGACCAGTTCGGGATCGAGTTCGTATGGTTCGCGGTTCAGATCGAGGTAGGCGCGCGGAAAGCGGGCGCTGATGAGGGGCGCGCCAAGGCTCGCGACCGGGCGAAAAAGCTTGTCGACGAAGCAATCCTCGGAGCGGCGCAGTGTTTTTGGGTCGAGCCGGGAAATCGCCAGGAATTCTTTCGGATAAAGCCTGCCGGAGTGCGGCGATGAAAAGACGAACGGCACGCTTTGCGTGCGCGGCGCCAGCACATCGAAGGACGGAAAGAAGGCGCTTGGAACGTCGTCGGATCTATCGGCTGGCATGGTTCGGGGGTGTCTCGTCTAGATCCCGGCGAAAAAACATCGGCTTAGGATCGCGATACATTGCCAACGGGGCGGCGGGAAGTCCATTCAAGACTTAAAGAGCGGTTCGATTGCCCATAGCTTGCGCAGGCGGAACCGCGTCCGAGGAAAAATACACCGCGTGCCACGATGTTTGAGGTCACATTCCACAGTTTCATGCTCCGTTTACCAAAGTCAGGCCAACTTTGCGTCCGACGAGTTATGGGGTATTCCTCGTCCTGGGGACCTTCGCACACAGAGTTGTCATGACCGCCAAGCCATCAAGCCTGCCGATCCGTCGTATCCTGCTCGCGGAGGATGACGACTCCATGCGCGGCTTTCTCGTTAAGGCACTGGAGAAAGCGAATTACGACGTCGTTGCCTTCGAGAACGGCGAGGACGCCTACGAGCGCCTAAAGGCCGAGCCATTCACGCTGCTTTTGACCGATATCGTCATGCCCAAGATGGACGGCATCGAGCTTGCCCGGCGAGCGAGCGAGATCGATCCCGATCTCAAGATCATGTTCATCACCGGGTTTGCGGCGGTTGTTCTCAATAGCGAAAATCAGCCGCCGAAAGACGCGCGGGTGTTATCCAAGCCCTTCCATCTCAAGGACTTGGTGAAGGAAGTTGATCGTCTACTGGCGGATTGACGAAAGCTTTCGGCTGCAATTGCCAGATTGCGGCGTTCCAGGGCTTGACCTTGGTATCGCTAACCCTCTAGAAGCTCGCTTCTTCCGGGCACTTAGCTCAGCGGTAGAGCACTACCTTGACATGGTAGGGGTCACAGGTTCGATCCCTGTAGTGCCCACCATCCTTTAACCGGTGTCGTTATGAAAGTTAGAAATTCACTGAAGTCCCTGCGCTCACGGCACCGCGACAATCGCGTCGTGCGCCGTAAAGGCCGGGTTTACATCATCAACAAGACTCATCGCCGCTTCAAGGCCCGCCAGGGTTGAGCGGCGACGCTTCCCATGCGCGACGTTACGGCGAATTCAGAAGAGTCTTTTTGACCAATCCACGGGCCTCGATTAGCTTCGGGGCATGATTTTTCGTGCGCGACTTCTGCTTTTCCTGTTGGCCTTGGCGGCGGGCGTGGTCCCGGCCGCAGCCGACGACGAACTCCTGAAGACCCAGCCATTCCCGGATCCGCCTGCGCCAGCGAGGCCGCGGGTTCCGGACGGCGATGCTCCGAGAGCAAGGCCGTCGCAGCCCGTCGCGCCATCTCCGGGTGCCGCGGCTGAACAAAAGGGCCCGCCCGGGATGATGGGCCTGCCCTGGCCGAAGTCGCCGGACGAAGTCTCCAAGACGCTCGATAATCTTTACGCCTACCTCGCGACCGAAGGCGATCATCGACATGCCGGCGAGATCGGCGCGGCGATCGAGGGTCTTTGGCGGCTCGAAGGCGGCGATACTGTCAACCTGCTTATCGACCGGGGCGAGGTGTTCTCGTCGCGTAATGAGAACGACAAGGCGCTGCCGTTTCTCGACGCCGCGGTCGAGCTAGCGCCCCAGTACGCCGAGGCTTGGAGCCATCGAGCCTATGTCGAATACCGCATGAACAACTATGCGGCGGCGCTGGGTGATCTGCGACGGGCGCTGGCGATTGAGCCAAACCACTTCCGTGCGCTCGATGGCATGGCCAAGATCCTGGTGCAGATGGGCGAGAAGAAAGCCGCGCTGGAAGTCTACAACCAGCTGCTCAAGGTTCATCCGAATATCGAAGGCGGCGAGACCGCGCGGGATGAGCTGAAGAAAGAAGTCGAGGGGCAGGGGATCTGAGGATCGCCGCGTGATCCTGACCCGCCCCGCGGGGACGACGGCTTACACTTCTTCCGCGATGGGGGCGCCGGAGTCGTCGACGAAAGCGATGCGGATCATGTTGGTGGCGCCTGGGCTGCCCAGTGGAACGCCGGCCGTAATGAGGATGCCCTCGCGCGCTTTCACCAGACCTTCCTCGAAGGCAATGCGGCAAGCCTTGCGGACCATGTGCGAAAGGTTCTCGGGATCGCCCGTCAGGATCGTGTGGACGCCCCAGACGAGCGCCAAGCGTCGCGCGGTCGATTCGATCGGGGTTAATCCGATGACGGGTATGCCAGGCCGCTCGCGGGTGACACGCAGCACGGTCGAGCCCGTCGCGGTGTAGCAGACGATAGCGCCTAGCTTGACGGTGTCGGCGATGGCGGAGGCGGCCGCGGCGATGGCATCGGCGCCGGTCGGCTGCGGTTCCGTCTGAATGGCGTAGAGCATCGGCTCGTAGACCGGATCGTGCTCGACCTGAATTGCGATCTTGTCCATCATCTGGATGGCTTCGACCGGATACTGGCCCACCGCGCTTTCCGCCGACAGCATGATGGCGTCGGCGCCGTCGAAGACCGCGGTCGCAACGTCGGAGACCTCGGCTCGCGTCGGCATGGGCGACGAGATCATGCTCTCCAGCATCTGGGTCGCGATGATCACGGGTTTACCGGCGGCCCGCGATAGCCGCGTAATCTTCTTCTGAATGCCCGGGACCTTTTCGACCGGCATTTCGACGCCGAGGTCGCCGCGAGCCACCATGATGGCATCGGAAGCCGCGATGACTTCCTCAAGTTCGGCCACGGCCGAGGGCTTCTCGATCTTGGATAGAATAGCCGCGCGCGTGCCGATCAACTTGCGGACTTCGTGGATGTCCTCGGCGCGCTGCACGAACGACAGCGCGACCCAGTCGACGCCGAGCTTCAGCGCGTGGGCGAGATCGAGCTTGTCCTTGTCGGTCAGCGGGCTGATCGGCAGGAGCGTATCGGGCATCGAGATGCCCTTCCGGCTTGCCAGCATGCCGCCGGTCGTAACCTCGGCCTTGATGAGGACAGGCGACGCTTCGATGACGCGCATGCGCAGCTTGCCGTCGTCGAGCACGAGCGTATGGCCAGGCTTAATTGCCTCGAAAATCTGAGGGTGAGGCAGATAGACCCGCTCTTCGCTCCCTGGCGTCTCGCTCCGGTCGAACGTGAAAACCGAGCCCGTCGCGACGTTGACGCGGCCCGGCTCGAAATTGCCGACGCGGAATTTTGGGCCTTGGAGGTCGGCGAGGATACCGATGGGGTGACGATGACGTGCGGCGCAGGCGCGCACCGTATTATAGAGCGCCTTGGATCCGTCGTGGGTGGAGTGGCTCATGTTGATGCGGAAGACGTCGACGCCAGCCATGAAGAGCCGTTCGATCATTTCCGGAGCGGCAGACGCGGGCCCGAGCGTCGCTACGATCTTGACCCGCCGATTGCGTCTCATTTATCTGCTTTTCCTTGACCGGGATCGGTGAGGCGGATCGTCCACTCCTTCGCCTCGCCAGTATCAACTTCGAAAAATCCGGTGCGCTTATATCCGCGTTTTGGGCAATCCTGAACCCCCCGTATCGCGAAGGATTTTTCTGCCGTGCACATGTCGTTCTTGCCGCCCCATTCGCCGCCGCGGTCATAATCGATGGCGTGAACGTATACGAAGCGGCTCGGCAACGCGCCCTTTAAAAGCGTCTCACAGGTCTGGGACGCGATGTTCCACCAGCCTTCCGTCGCCCAACCCGTACTGTCTTGATATCCGATGGCAACCCCGACCCTGCTCGACGTAGCGTTGCAGAGTTTGAGGTCGGCGTGCGCCGCCGTCGCGTAACCACATAAGCTCAGCGCCAGCGCGGCGTTCCTTGCGACCAGAGAAAAACGGGAGGGCAAAGTCAGAAGCTCCAATTCTCGATGTGGAGAGTTCCGGTGATGCCGCAGAACTTCGCCGACGCCTCTGATGTTTCACGGATCAACGAGGATGACCCGGAAATCGTTGACGTTGGTTTGGGTAGGGCCACACAGAATTAGATCGCCAAGTGGGCGGAAGAAACCCGTCGAGTCGTTGTTCTCCAAGAACTTGGCGGCATTTAGGTTTTCGGCCACGGCGCGTTCGAGCGTATCGGGGAACACTATGGCTCCCGCCGGGTCGCCGGCGTTGCCGCCGCCGCCGTCGATGCCATCGGTATCTCCCGCCAATCCGGAAATGCCCGGCGTTCCCCCGAGAGCAATCGCGAGGCCGAGCGCATATTCCTGATTGGGGCCGCCCGAGCCGTTGCCCCGCACGGTGACGGTCAATTCGCCGCCCGACATGATAGCGACCTTCTCGGCCGTGTGCTTGGCGTCGAGCGCCATTTTTGCGTGCCTGGCTGCGACGTCACGCGCTTCGCCCTCGAGATCATCGCCGAGTGTGACGACGCGATAGCCGAGATCGCGCGCAATGGCCGCCGCCGCTTCGATCGAGGCACGCGGCGCGGCGACGATCTTGTAGCTGGAGTTCGCGAGCTTCGGATCTCCGGCCTTCAGCGTCTCGTTATTTAATTCTTCGAGTGCTTTCGCGATCTCGGGCGACGGCGTGATCTTCCATTTGGCGAGGACGGCGCGGGCGTCGGCGAGTGTCGAGCGATCGGCGACGGTCGGCCCGGAGCCGATCTCGTCGGGATTGTCGCCTGGCACATCGGAGATAGAGAGCGTCAACAAGCGCGCCGGATAAACCGCGGCCGCTAGCTTGCCTCCCTTCACTTCGGAAAGGTGTTTGCGCACGCAATTCATTTCCGAGATCGGGGCGCCGGATTTCAGAAGCTGTTTCGTCAAGGCTTGCTTGGCTTCGAAGCTGACGCCGGGGACGGGCGCCGACCAGATGGCGGAGGCGCCACCGGACAGCAGGCACAGAACCAGATCATTCGGCCCGGCGCTTTTGGCGAGCGCGATCGCCCGTTCGGCGCCGATGATGGAATTGCCGTCCGGAACGGGATGCCCCGCTTCCATGATTTCGATGATCTTGGTTGGAAGTCCGAACCCGTGACGCGTCGAAATAAGGCCCGAGATTTTATCGGCTTCGCCAGCCGCGATGTAATGCTCTTCGGCCGCGACAGCCATGGCAGCCGAACCTTTGCCGGCACCAATGACGATGATGCGGCCACCCTCCGGGACCGGGGGCAAGTGCGGCGGAAGGCAGACAGACGGGTGCGCCGTCCGGTAGGCGGTTTCGAACAGCGAACTCAGTGTCGCGCGAACGCCGCCGTTCCTGCCGTCTTTCATGGCTCTCCCCTGGGCGATGCCTGGTTGTTATCTCGTTATTGAGGTCTGGTTTGCGCAAACGGCCAACGCGCGTCAAGGCTTCGAAGGACGCAGGATCGGCGGGGGTTTCGGCTGGCCGCGACTGCGCTTATGTCATATGGCACGAGCCTCAGACCCGATCGGTCAGGAGTACGCCATGAAGACTTTCGATCCGCAGACGACAATCGAGCTTGAAGCGGCGGTTTTTCGCCGTCTCGTCGAGCATCTGAGGTCGCGCCCGGATGTCCAGAACATCGACATGATGAATTTGGCCGGGTTCTGCCGCAACTGCCTGTCGACGTGGATGACCGACGCGGCCGAAGGCAAGGGGCTTGAGCTTTCTAAGGACGAGGCGCGCGAGATCGTCTACGGCATGCCCTTCAGGGACTGGAAAGCCAAATACCAGACCGATGCCTCTCCCGATAAGCAGACGGCCTTCGAGCAAAACCGGCCGCGGGAGCATTCGTAGTCGATCTTTATGGTCATCGCGGCCATAGCGCTACAATGACAATCGAACAGCCACGGCGACTCAAGTTCGCGGGGCGACATATACAACGTCAAGATAAGAGAGCGATTTATCCCTTTGGATTGCGTGCTTCATTGGCTTGCTGGGGCCGGGGCTCGCCGCTAGCGTCGGCGGGCACTTACAGCAGGAGTTCTCATGAGCACGCTTCAAGCCTCGGCGCAGAATCAGTTGCGCCAGTTCGTCGAGCAGATCGAACGCCTCGAAGAGGAAAAGAAGCAGCTCGCGTCCGATATTCGCGACAAATATACGGAAGCGAAGGCGGTCGGCTTCGACGTCAAGGCGCTCCGTCAAATCGTTCGCCTGCGCAAAAAGAGCAACGAGGAGCGCCAGGAAGAAGAGAGCATCCTGGAAGTTTATATGCACGCGCTCGGGATGTTGGATCAGGCTCCCAACACCAATTCCATCGCCGACGCGATGATGGCCGCGGAATAAGATTTTGGAAGGCTGTGCGCTGTCGGGCCGGGTAGCGTACCTGCCATTGGCGGGCCGTGACGTCTTTTTCAATAAAGAACGGCACCGCCTGCCCCCATTCGGCGCTGGGAGCCGGCGGCGCCGGTGATAGCCGCCTTTCGGCGACCGTCAATCTGCGCGCGGAAAAGTGATTGGACCCGCGCGTCTATCGGTTCACCGTAGCGTCGGGGCGTGATAAGGACAAATCGTGATTTCTTGTCCTTGGCATTAGTCCTTCTGATGGTCCACGTCACACTCAAGCAGCTTCGGTATTTCGATGCGCTGGCCCGCGAGCAGCATTTCGGGCGAGCGGCGGATGCCTGCGCGGTGACGCAGCCGGCGCTATCGATGCAGATCCAGGACCTTGAGGCCTCGCTCGGCATTGCTCTCGTGGAGCGCACGCGCAGCGGCGTCAAGCTCACGCCTAAGGGCGAGGCAATCGCCCTCCGCGCCCAACGTCTCCTGAATGATGTGCGCAATCTCGTCGACTATGCCCAACATGCCGGAGGCATCCTGTCGGGAACGCTGAGGCTTGGCGTCATTCCGTCGGTCGCGCCGTATCTTTTGCCGCCACTCCTGCCGTTGCTGAAGGAGAATCACCCGGATCTTGAACTGCATGTCCGCGAGACGCAGACGCAGGTGCTGACCGACGAACTGGTCGAGGGGAAACTCGACGTGTTGCTGCTGGCGTTGCCGATCAAGAATCCCGACATCGAAACGTTGCCCGTGTTCGAAGACAGGTTTCTGCTCGCCCTGCCGAAGACGCGAAAACTGTCCGGGCGCGTCAGGGCAACGAAAGAAATGGTCGAGCACGATCGGCTGCTGTTGCTCGAAGAAGGGCACTGCCTGCGCGATCAGGCGTTGACCTATTGCAGTCTGCAGCAGGTCGACGACGTCAATACGTTTGGAGCATCGAGCTTGTCGACGATTGTCGAGATGGTGTCGGCAGGCTTTGGAATTACGCTTTTGCCGGAGATCTGTCTCGGCGTCGAAGGGCGCAGCCGCGAGATCAAGGTGATCCGCTTCGTCGACCCGGAGCCGTCGCGATCCATTGGATTGGCGTGGCGGCGATCGAGCCCACGGCGCGCGGATTTTCTCGCCCTCGGAAAGCTTGTCGATGATGCGGCTCAGGTATCGCTCAAGCGGGGCGCAGCGCTACAGCAGGCCTAAAGCGGCAGGGGCGATTAGCGGGCGCTGGTCTGAACCGGCTGGACCGAGCGGCTCGCGATGCCTGCCGGAAGACGACTGTCCTCAAGCTCTTTCAAAGCTTCCGCGTGCACGGCCTTGCCCTTGAACTGGTCGCACCACATCGCTTCCGCGAGTTGCTGGCCAGGCCGGAACTTCATCGGAATAATGCTGCCGTCATCGTCGAGGACTTCGAGCGTCGCTGCCACATCGGGCGCCTGCATGGCCGCCAGCGGCTGGTCGCGCGCCATGGGCTGGTCGGTCAGGAACGGCGCGAGCGGGAACGGCCGGTAGGCCATTTCATCTGGATGGTCGTCGTCATAGGAGGGAGCCTGCGCCCAATCGTTGAGGCTCGCCGGACGCATGTCGCTGACGGTGCCGGCAGAGGGGTCGAGACTGGCAACCTGGGCGATCGGAGCCTCGACGGGTTCACGCGTCTCGGCCAAGGCCGCTGCTGCAAGGGCTTTTTGCGGGCGAATGGCGGGGCGCGGTCCCTGCACGAGCGCGGGAGCGGGCATCGATGCCGCCGAGGCCACAAGCGCATCGAGCTTGCCGCGATCAGCCTTCGAAGGCAGCGTGAAATGCGAGGAGTGGTCGACCAGTTTCGGCGCGGCCATCAGATGGGGCTGTTCGTCGTCGGTTTCGAGCGATGCGACGGCGGCGGGTGCAAAGGGGCGAACAGGGGGCACGAGAGACGGGTCGGGTTCCGTCGTCAGATTGACATTCCGGCGCAACGAGCCGTCGGACGGCTTTTGATGCAGGCCAAGAGAGGCCACGACGTTGAGGCTCTTCTTCGGAGGCGCGACCGCAACGGATGCCACCAGTGTTCGCGAAGTGCCCGGAGTCTGGCGATCATGGAAGAACTCGGCGACTTGCGTGGCAAGCTCACGGAATTTGCTTCGGGCGACCGTCACGTCCGACGGCGTGATCGGCCTGCCGTCTGTGGGCACGTATTTCGAGCGTCCGTTGGGAAAGAGCAGAGCCAGCTCCTGGCGGGGCATGCGCGGCCACATGCGGACGTTGGCGGTATCGACGTGGACGAAGGGAATGCCGGATGTCGGGTAATAGCCGACGCCACCGCGCTCGCGGATGAGAGCGGAATACCGCATCTTTTTCAGCGGAATGTCGGGAAAGGTGATGTCAATTGCCTTGCCGGTGATGTGCTGGCTTTGTCTGGCTTGGCCACCGACGGTCCGGCGCAGCATTTCGTTGGTGTCTGACGAGCGGTAGCCGCAGATGATGTTGATCGGCTCTTTGGAGCCCAGTTCCTCGTGCATTTCCCAAGCGAGATCGATAGTGGCCGGGGCGATGACCTTGATCTCGTTCCGGCGCCAATCGCGCATAATGTAGTTGATCTTCGTCATGGCCTCGGGAACGTATTGGCCATTACGTTTGTAGACGACCGTGAGACGCTCTTGCGTGTGGATGTGGTAGAACGAGATCGTGCGCTCGTCCGGCTGCCCAGCGGCCGTCATCCCGTCGGCGTTGAGACACACGGACAAAATCAGCGCAAGCGCGCCAAATACCAGCCCTGAGCGGCGAGCGGCCACGTATTCCCCCGTCCCTACAAACTTCCCCGAGCCCGACTGGGGCCAAATGCTCGGCCCCTAACGGTTAATCCCGAACCGTTAACGGGCGGTAACTATCCCGTCCAAACATCTAAGGCTTGCGAAAGGGCAATAAAAAGGCCGGTAGGCTCAGGCCAATGAAAAAGCCGGCCGAGAAGTTCGACCGGCTTTGAGAGGGGTGGCTCGTCTCTGACGGCTGTATCAGAACCCGCCGAAGACCTGCTTGAAGAAGTTTCCGATGCCGCCCTTGTGGCGTCGGCGCCCGCGCTCGTCGCGATCATCGTCGTCGTCATCGCCAAACAGCGAGGCCAAGCCGTCGTTGCGCCAGCCGTCGTTGGGGATGTCTTCCGGCGACACCTTTTTCTCGTCGGCTTTGACGATCTGGTTCCACCGGCCGGCGAGCGCGAGATTGATCCGCTTTTCGTGGCCGTAAACGTCATCGAAGCTTTGGACTTGGCCATCGTCAGCGACCCAGGCCGTGAAGTAGGTGACGTGAACCGGGATCGGGTGATCGAGACCGACCTCGTTTTCTTCCGGTCCGTTCTTGATGAGGTCCTGGACCTTGGCGGCATCCCATCCCTTGTCCTTGTTCAGGATGAGTTCGGCCAGCGTCACAGGATTGCGTACCCGCATGCAGCCGTGGCTGAACGCACGCACCGGCTCGTTGAAGAGGCTCTTGCTCGGCGTGTCGTGCAGATAGACGGCGTGCTTGTTCGGGAACAGAAACTTCACGACGCCAAGCGCATTGCCGCCGCCCGGGGGCTGATAGACGTTGAAGTTGCGAATATCGGTGCGCGACCAATCGATGTTGTACGGATCGACTTTGCGGCCGTTGTATTCGAGAACCAAGCCCTGGCGTTGCAGTGGATTGCCGCCGCCGCGCAGGCCTGGCAACAGTTCCTTGATCTTGATGGAATCCGGGACGTTCCAGCGCGGCTGGATCACCACAGTCTTCATAGTCTCGGAAAAGATCGGCGACTGCGCGTCCGGCCGGCCGGAGACGATCCGCTCCTCGTGAATGACCTGTCCGTTGGAGACGACGCGGAATTTGAATTCGGGGATGTTGACGATGATGTAGTAATCGCCAAGGTTCGCCGGCATCCAGCGCCACTCTTCCATATTGGCGATGAGCTTGGTCTCGCTCACCTCGTTGCTGGAATTCAGCGAGCGGCGGAGGGATGCCGTGATCCACGGGGTAGCTGGGCGGATCCCCTTGCTTTCCTTGTATGCCTTGACCGCGTCTGCCAGTGAATTGTCGTAATAGGTATCGTCGGCGGGTGTGCCGTCCTTTTTGGTCGGCGTCGTCGTCACCTTCAAACGCTTGCGGAGGATCGCGATTTCCGGAGCGCTTTGGCCTGGCTTCAAGTTCGGCCCATCAGGAATCTTCAGCTCGTCCGCCTTCTTGGCCGATGCGCGCATGGCAAGAAGCTTGGCGCGCAGGCGGCGGAACTGCTCCTGTTGTGGATTGAGGGACGCGAGATAAGCGCCCTTGTCGGGCGCTGCCGCCAGACTGTCGATCACCGTCCTGCGATCGAGCACGAGCGGCTTGCGATCGATATAGGTGCCCAGTTGGGACGACGGGTCGTTGATGCGGCCACCGCGAGCGTCGCGGGCATATTCCAACGCCGCGAGCGAGAGCCGCGCTTCGAACGCCGTCAGGTCGTCGAGATTATAGCTGCCGTCGGCGCCTTGCTGAGGATCAGCGATATTGAAATCAGCCGATCGTAACCCCCAGCTATCGGCATCTTTCAATGCGGCGATGAGGTTCTTCGCGCCCGAGGTCAAGCCGTTCCTATCGACCCAGAGCGTCGAGCCCATGCGGGAGGTATAGAACTGGGTCAGGACCTGGCGATCGTCGGCGTCCGTACCGGCAAGAATTTTTTTCGCGTTGTCGCGGAGATAATCGGCGACCGGCAGGTAGACGAGATGATCGTCGGCGACGATTGCCGGTGAAGGCGAAGGCGATGCGGGTGACCCGGGGGCAGTCGGCTGCGCCACGACATTTTGCGCGGGTGCCTGGTCCTGGGGTGCCTGCGCTTCGGAAGACGGCGTCGGGTTGGCAGGGTTTTGGGGCGGAGCGTCGGGCACTGCCTCAGGCTGTGTCGCCGTTGCAGGAGCCGTCGTCTCGGATGCGGTCCCGTTTGGCGCCTCGGTTCCAGCATCGACCGCAAACGCCGATGACACCGGGCCGACTGTCAGCGCAATGCCGACTGCCAGAAATTTCGCGACACGCATAACGGTTTCACCTCTTGCATCCCCGGCGACAGATAGGCGCCATCGATCGTCTGACCAGCCAGATCCCGGGACATGGCTGTATTGCATGGCGCTGTGGCGAAACTGTTGCTGCTTCGGGCCCTCAAGCGCGCTGGAGTCCGATGCCGCTTAGGCTGATCCATCCCCCCGGACTTCCAACACCATAGAAAGCGGAAAGTTGCAATTCGATTGCCCCGTGACGAATTCTGCAATGCGTAACAGAAATGCAAAAGCCCCGGATGCAGCCGGGGCCTTTGCGATCGAGGGCGAAGGGGCTCGCTCTCTCATCCGGCCCGATGCTCTGAAGCCGTTCCGGATGTATGGCGGGGTTGGGTGGATATCTTCGAGGCAAGCGCGGTTGTGCCGGCCCAATGCCGACGCGCGATGGCCTCAAAGTCTCATGTGTCTAATTGGTGCGGGGCTCTAGCCCGTATTCCTGCATCTTGCGGTAGAGCGTGGAGCGGCCGATGTTGAGCCGCTTCGCAACCTCCGTCATGTGTCCGCGATAGCGGCCGAGCGCCAAGCGGATCATGTCGGCTTCGATTGCTTCAAGCGAACGGATCTCGCCATCCTCGGCCACGGCTTGAATTCCGAGCGAGCTTCCAGACGACGACGATTTCATCTCGACGGTGTGGGGGACGGTGTTCTCGGCACCGAGAAGGGCCGGCCCGGTATAAGCCTGCGGCTTTTGTACCGCCGAGGGCGCGGCCGGAATTTCCGTCTCGAAGCCGTCGACGTGGGCTGCGATCTGAGGGAATTCCGACACGGTGAGTTCGGGACCGTCGGCGAGAACGACGGCGCGGAACACCGCGTTCTCGAGCTGACGCACGTTGCCGGGCCAGGAATAGCCCTGGAGCATGCGCATGGCGCGGTCGGAAATGGTGGCGACGCGCTTGCCTTCCTCTGCTGCGAAACGCGCGATGAAGTGGCGGGTGAGTTCCGGGATGTCCTCGACACGTTCGCGCAGGGGCGGAACGAAGATCGGGAACACGTTCAAGCGGTAGTAAAGGTCTTCGCGGAACTTGCCGTCCTTGACCTGCTGGATCATGTCGCGGTTGGTTGCGGAAATGAGGCGGAAGTTGACTTTCACCGGACGTTTGGAGCCGACCGGATCGATCTCGCCTTCCTGCAACGCGCGGAGCAACTTTACCTGCGCTTCGAGCGGCAACTCGCCGACCTCATCAAGGAACAGCGTGCCGCCGTCGGCCTCCTGGAATTTTCCGATCCGCTTGTCGACGGCGCCGGTAAACGACCCTCTCTCATGGCCGAACAGGATGCTTTCGATCAGATTTTCGGGAATGGCGCCGCAGTTGACCGTGATGAACGGGCGGCCGACGCGATCGCTTTCGCCCTGAATGGCGCGCGCAATCAGTTCTTTGCCAACGCCGCTTTCGCCTTCGATCAATACGGGAATATTAGAAGCGGCGGCGCGCTTGCCGAGCGTGATGACGCGGGTCATGGTTTCGTCGCGGAGGACGAGATCGCCGAAGGTCAGCGTGCCGTCAGCGGTTTTCTTCAAGCGCGTGATCTCGCCGGCGAGCGCCTCGATCTTCAATGCGCTCTTGATCGAGATTTCCAGCCGTTCGGGGGAGGCCGGCTTGACGACGAAATCGACGGCGCCACGGCGCATGGCGTTGATGGCCGCTTCGATCGAGCCGTTCGCGGTTTGCACGATAATGGGGGGCATGCCGGGAGCCCGGGCGATACGCTCAAGAACCGCCATGCCGTCAATTCCCGGCATGATGAGGTCGAGCAGTACGAGGCCAATCTGGGATCGGTCGGGGCCTTCGAGAAGCTGAATAGCGTGCTCGCCCGAACCGCAGGATTTGGTTTCGAAGCCGAAGCGCTTGATCGTTTCTTCGAGAATACGGCGCTGGGCAGGATCGTCATCGACGATGAGAATACGCTTTGACATTTGCACGCACTTTTACTCTTCACTCGGACACTGGGTCGATCTGAGGAGCGGAAGCCGATTGCCCCAGCTTCGCACACATGGTGACCCGGAACTTACGCAACGGGGCCAAGACTGCCCGACAACGGTAAACGGATGGTTTCGCGTTGGCACAATTTTCGGCGCTCAGGGGTAAGCAACTGAACTGCCGGGGAAGTTTTTTCGATGCGAGTCGAAGGGCGCGGTGTGGCGCTACGCTGTGCGCTCTCACTGCTGTTGGGCGTGCGTACGTCGTTAACGGAAGCCAGGTATGATCATGCCCTTCGTTCTGAGAGCCCAGTCGAGCAGGAGTTTTCGGCGTGCGAAACGCGTTCGCTTTTGCGAGCCGCTCAGTTGGAGCCGGGAGCGGAAGTGATCAAAGCCAGGTGCGGGCGGCGTCGCCGTCGACCTTATTTTTTCTGTTCGCCCTGACGGGTATCGTTCTGATCTACATCTATTACGAATTCGATGTCCGACTGATTAGTTGGCCTTTGGAAGTTTCGCGTTTCCCGGCGTTCCGAGATTTTTCCAACTTGTGGGTGGGTGCGGTCGACGCGATCAACCATCGCTTCGATCTGCTCTTCGAAGAGAAAGTGCATATCGCCGAGGTTGGCCGCCGCCT
>JBEVLH010000216.1:0-4003 GCA_040509255.1 Hyphomicrobium sp.
GAAATGGCTCGGCCGCTGTTGGTCAGCAACGAGATGAGATTAGACTCGCGGATCTCGCCGTCGCTGATCGCAGTGTAAGGCTGTGCCGTGTGATCGTTGGCGAAGACCACCGTTCGGCGGGCGTGCGCACGAAGGCGGTGCAGCAGCGGCGTGAAATCGGCATCGCCCGACATGATGATGAATTCGTCGAAATAGGTGTCGTGATTGAGAATGTCGCGCACATCCATCACGATGCGGATGTCGGCGGAATTCTTGAGCTGCGCCGTTAGCGGCGGGCAATCGATCACTTCAAATCCAGCGCGTAGGAAGTGGTGGCGGATGAACGGGAAAGAGTTCATGTCCGTCGAATTGTCGTGCGTGTTTCGGCGAGGCACCGGATTGCCGTAGCAGCGGTTCATAACGATGCGCCGCTCGGCCGGCAGCGTGAAGCCGTTCGTCGCCGTGATGAGCTCACCAGACACGATACCCTGCAGCCACACGCCGCTGTCTTTGGCGAAGCGCTTCGCGGCGTCTTCGTTTTTGCGTTTCAGCGACAGATAGATGTTGTCGTAATCGACAAACACCGTAGTTAGGACGGGTCCTGAGGACTCGCGTTTCATGGACTGCAACCCCCGTGAATCGGAACATGATTCGCCTTCACTTTTGACGAGTCGAAGGCAGCCAGCAAGAAGCGCCAGCCTGCTCCGGGACCAAAGAGACAATTAAGCCGTGGATGGACGGTCTCCGCGCCACGTGGGCAACAAACTCGCCTGGGGATGGCGTGTGGATGACCGTTCAAGCGCTCTAGGCTGTTGCTGGCGCGCCGCTCAATCGACTGACGGACGCGAGATGGGAGAGAAATCCGGCGCCGTCAAGGTGAAGCCCTCGAATGTGAACGCCGGCGCGACCGTGCACCCGACCAGCGTCCATTTCCCAAGGCTGCGCGCCTGTTGCCAGTGTCCGGCGGGAACGACGGCTTGCGGGCGTTCGCCGGCAACGAGATCGCGTCCGAGACGGATCTTCTCAATCGGGCCGCCGCTCGGCGAAACTTCAAGCAAGAGTGGATCGCCCGCGTAGAAGTGCCATCCTTCGGCAGCATCAACTGCGTGCCAGTGCGAACGCTCGCCGGCTTTCAAGAGGAAATAGATCGCCGTGGACGCCGGGCGTTCGCCCGCCTCGGCCTTGTCGCGGAACGTCTCGCGGTAATGGCCGCCCTCCGGATGCCGCGAAAGCCCGAGCAGCGCGATGACGTCGTCGCCTGTCAGTTCTTGCGTCATCGCGGCTCCTGTGACGTGAGCATCAGCCCTTGTTCTTCAGCTGCCTGACGCGCGCGAAGATTTCCCACGCCGGCGCGCCGAGCATACCGAGGCGTGCTTGGATCGCTCGCGATTGCGGCCTGAGAAACGGGTTCGTTGCCTGTTCGAGAGCGATCGTGGTCGGCAGCGTCGGTTGTCCAGCCGCGCGCAAGGCCTCGACGTCTTTGACCCGCTTTTTCAGCGCCTCGTTTTCAGGTTCGACCGTCAGCGCGAACCGGGCATTGTTGAGAGTGTATTCGTGCCCGCAGTAGACGATCGTGTCGCCCGGAAGCGCCGCGATCTTCGATACCGAATTCCACATCATCTGCGGATCGCCCTCGAAAATTTTTCCGCTGCCGAGCGAGAACAGCGTGTCGCCAGTGAACACCAGCCCGTCCTTGGGAAAATAGTAGGTTACGTGGCCGAGCGTGTGCCCCGGCGTCTCCAGCACCTGGATCGGATGACCGGCGAATTCGAGTTCGCTTTTCGCGGTGACGACCCGCGTCAGTCCCGGGATGCGGTCGGCCTCGGCTTCCGGGCCCGTGACGGTCGGGCCATAATAGGCCTTGAGCTCATCGATGCCGCCCGTGTGATCGCCATGATGGTGCGTGATGAACAAGTGGTTGAGGCGCCACCCGCGCTCGGCCAGCGCAGCTTTGATCGGCGCACCGCTCGGCGCGTCGATCGCTGCCGTTTCGCCGGAATCCGGGTCATGCAGAAGAACGCAGTAATTGTCCGCGAGACACGGCAATAAAACGATGTCGAGGGCTCCCATGGCGGGGGACTTTGGTTGGCCCGGAAGGCGGTGTCAAACGCAGCGAAACGACGCAGCGAAGTGGCGATAATTGGTCGTGCGCACTGTCTCTTGTTGGCCGGATCGTTTACAGAGGTTCGCATGAGCCGATTTAGCCAGTCCGCGTAAGCGCCAAGATGCCTCTCGACGCCAAAAACCTGAGAGATTTCTACCGCTCTCCGCTTGGTCGCGTGGCGCGCCGGCAGTTGACTTTGGCGATCCGCGAAAGATGGAAACGGGTTAACGGCCTGACGGTCGCGGGCGCAGGATTCGCATCGCCTTTTCTCGGCACCTTCCGCGCCGAAGCCGCCAGCCTCGCCTGCCTCATGCCGTCGCGTCAGGGCGCTATCGTCTGGCCGAGCAGTGGCAAGTGTCACACAGTGCTGGTCGGCGAAAATCAGTGGCCGCTTCCGGACAATTCCATCGACCGCTTGCTCGCGATCCATAGCCTTGAGCACGCCGAGCGCCCGGGACCGCTGTTGCGCGAGGTGTGGCGCGTTTTGAAGCCGGACGGCCGCGTCCTTATCGTCGTTCCCAACCGCCGCGGGCTTTGGTCCCGCATGGATCGCACGCCGTTCGGCTACGGATTGCCGTTCAGCCGCGGCCAGCTCGAAACCCAACTGACGGACGCGCTCTTTACGCCGCTCGAATGGGATGAGGCGTTGTATTTTCCGCCAGTCAACCAAAGGCTAATGCTGCGCATGGCGCCGGCAGTCGAACGCTTTGGGTCAAGCATGTCGATCGGCGTCGCGGGCGTCGTGCTCGTGGAGGCGACAAAGGAAGTCATGGCGCCAGTCGGCAGTGGCAAGCGCGTCGCCCAGCCCGGCATCCTGCAGCCCGCCGATCGCCGGACGTCTGCGGGCATTCGCCCCTTCAGGTAGCGGGAGAGCGGCTGGGTCCGCGCAGCAGGAACACGGCTTTTTCCCCGAACAGGTTCTGCATCGACAGCGACCACTTGATCGGAAGCCGCGTGCCATAGGCGTTGAACGCCACCGCCTGCTCGACATCCGCGTGCGTACGCTCACAAAGATCGGCGAAGTCGCGGATCGTGCACAGATGCGCGTTGGGCGTCAGGTACCAGAGATCCGGCAGATTATCGTTGACCGGCATCCGTCCCGTCAGCAGCAGCTTTGTCCGCACATGCCAGTGTCCGAAATTCGGAAACGACACGATCGCGCGCCGTCCGATCCGCAAAAGATTTTCCAGCACCGTCTTCGGCTGCCGCGTCGCCTGGATCGTCAATGACAGAATGGCGTAATCGAACGCCTGGTCGGGATAATTGTCGAGATCGCGGTCGGCGTCGCCCTGAATGACCGAAAGCCCCCGCGCCACGCAGGCGTTGACCTTATCGCGCTGCAACTCGACGCCGCGCCCGTCGACGCCCTTGCGCTCGGCCAGAAGCTGCAAAAGCTCGCCGTCACCGCAGCCGACGTCGAGCACGCGAGAGCCTGCCTCCACCATTTCGGCGATTAGGATATGATCGAGACGCGGCGCTTTCGGCTCGCTGACGATTTTTCCGATGTTCGGTGCGTTCATCGCGCGGCCTCCTTCGGCGCGTCGAGCCCGCGCTTGACTGCGGCGGCGCTGAGGAACCCGCGGATCGTCGCGAAAAACGTCGGCTCTTCGAGCAGGAACGCGTCGTGCCCCTTGTCGCTTTCGATTTCGACGAACGATACGTTCGCGGCAACTGCATTAAGCGCCTGTACGATCTCGCGGCTCTCCCTCGTCGGATAGAGCCAGTCGGACGTGAACGAGACGACGCAGAACCGCGTGCGCGTGCCGCGAAACGCATTTGCCAGCACCCCGCCTGCGCTTTCGCGCATGTCGAAATAGTCCATCGCCCGCGTGATGTAGAGATAGCTGTTGGCATCGAAGCGGTCGACGAACGTCGAACCCTGGTGGCGCAAATAGCTCTCGACCTGAAAATCGGCGTTGA
>JBEVLH010000217.1:0-5978 GCA_040509255.1 Hyphomicrobium sp.
CGATCGAGAAAGACGTCGTTCTGGCCTTCGGCCTCGTCCTGCGCGACCTGCTCGAGAAGTCCGGCCGCTACAAAGTTCTTATGACGCGCAGTGACGACACGTTCATCCCACTGGACGAACGGACGCGCTATGCGGAACGCAATAAGGCCAGCCTCTTCATAGCCATCCATGCCGATTATTCCGACGAAGGCTCACGCGCGCGCGGGGCCACGATCTACTCGCTGCGCGACGGCGTGGCCAAGTCGCTCGAGCGGAGCACCAAAGGTAGCATCGGCCGCAACATCCTGACCGCGGATGAAATCGACACGGTCAAGAGCGCCAACGGCGACGTCAACACGGTCAAAGATATTCTCGCAGATCTGGCCGACCGCGACGTCGCGATGACGCACGAACGTACCGGCATGTTCGCGAAGTCCGTCATCGAGAACATGGGAGAAAGCACGCCGCTGCGGAACGAGCCCGAGCAGCAGGCCGCGTTCCGTGTTTTGAAGACGGCGCAATTTCCGTCGGTTCTTATCGAACTCGCTTACGTCACCAATCCCAAGGATGCCAGCAATCTCAAATCGGATGAGTGGCGCGAGAAGGTTGCGCACTCGATCTCTGCGGCCATCGATAGCTATTTTTCGCAAGACATCGCTCGCCTGCCGATGTGAGCGGCCTGCTCGCGCTTTTGCGGCCGGCAATCGTCAGCTCAACAAAAAAGGCCGGCTCATCAGAGCCGGCCTTGTATCTTATCGTGGCAGGCGTTCGTCGCACCGACGCCCGCATGCATCAATCAACTCCTACATGGAGGATGCTTGCGGTGTTGTCGCCAGAGCAGAACGAGCCAGCGTTTCCTCGACATATCGCGCGAGCGGAACGCCTCGCTGGATCGGAGGAAATCGGTTGGTCGGTGACAGCGCTTCTGCATGAGGCACTCCATCTTCCAGGTGTCCGCCACTCGCCCAGTGGAGCGAGCACTTCGATCTCGGTACAACGCACGCGGTCTCCCAGCACACGGGCTCACTGGAGGGCGCGCTAACGTTCGGGGTTCGATATCGAAGAAGCGGGGAGGGTTGGACAGAGACGTGAAGATGTCGAGCCTGACCACGAACGACGCTCCCTCGGGCAGCTCTGTCCATCGCTGCCACGCGCCATTCGAAGACATCTGCCGGATCCGTCTGGATCTGGTTCAGAGAAGAGAAGGGCATTGACCCTTGGTTCTCGCTCTGACGCTCGCACAATGTTGTAAGAGCATGCCTAGGGCATACACCCACAACGCTTCACACCTCATAGGCTAAGCGATTCGCGCGGCCATTCGTGAGATCAGCAACATAGGCGGAGGGCGCGATGATTTTGACGCGCCGACCGCTGGCGCGGACTTCGACGGGAGAGATGCCGGCTTGGTCGCCGTCGACTTCGATCGGAGCAGCGGACCGGCGGCCTATCCGAGCGACGTCGACTTCGACGACGTGGATGCCGCCCGGCCGGGTTTCAGGTCTGCTTAGCCGGCCAAACGCCAACGAGACGAGATTGGCCAGGGTCTCCCGCCGAGTGCCGGCTTCCATGACGACTGCGATCAAACGGTCGTTTCCGATGCCTCCGTCGGGGGAAAGCTGGAATACGCTGCCATAGCGCTTCGCGAACGACAGGATCGTCCAGCTCGCCTCGAAATGCCGTCCGTCCAGTTCGACGTCAAAGCGTGCAGGCCCTTCGGCAAGGGTCTTTAGTACCGGATAGACATAGGCCGCGCGTCCAAAGGTGCGCTTGGTGCTGTAGTTGAGGTTGGCGACGACCTTGCCGTCAAAGCCGGCGCCCAGCATCAGGAAGAACGGCGCGTCGTTCACCATGCCGCCGCGCACGTCGATCACCTCGCCCGACAGCAGGACGCGCGCGATATCAGCTGCCCTGCTGCCGAGACCGATCTCCTTGGCAAGGACGTTGCCGGTGCCGAGCGGGATGATGCCAACCGGCAGGGCCGTCCCGGCGGCTCCAGCTGCGACCGCACGAAACGTGCCGTCGCCGCCCGCAGCAATCACCGCGTCGCAAAGGTTCGATGCGGCCAGATCCGCAACCTGGGCGGCAGCTTCAGCGGCGTTGCGGGCGGGGACTTGGAAAACCTCGGCTGCGGCCCCGCGGAGGGCTCCGACAACGCCATCGAGGAGGCGGGGAAGAGCAACTCCCGCGGACGGATTGAACACGAGGGCGAACCGGCGGCGCATTGCGGTATGCAGTTCCACAAGACAATGGCGGCGCTTGGCGGCGCCGCCATCATTGCTATTCGGGGAACCGCCTAGGCCTGACGGTTCGTTTCGTCAAGCCCGACCTGCGTTAGCGATGAGCTTCGAGAGCCGCCGTCGGCGCTTCGGCCTGACGCGCCGTCGACGTCACGGCCTTCTGCACCTTTTCAAACGCCCGGACTTCGATCTGCCGGATGCGTTCGCGGCTGACGCCGAACTCTTCCGACAGTTCTTCCAGGGTCGCCGGCTCTTCCGCAAGGCGACGAGCTTCGAACACCCGCCGCTCCCGATCATTCAGGACCGACATGGCCGATGACAGGTACGATTTCCGCCGTTGCAGTTCTTCGTCCTCGACCAGACGATCCTCTTGCGTCGGAGTATCGTCGACCAGCCAATCCTGCCACTCACCAGATTCCGACTCTGCGCGGATCGGAGCGTTCAGCGAGGCGTCACCGCTCAGTCGACGGTTCATGCTCACGACGTCTTCTTCAGGGACGCCGAGCTTGGTCGCAATCGTCTTGACGTGCTCGGGCTTCAGATCGCCATCATCAAGCGCCTGCAGCTGGCTCTTGGCGCGCCGAAGATTGAAGAACAGCTTCTTCTGCGCCGCAGTGGTGCCCATCTTCACGAGGCTCCACGATCGCAGAATGTACTCTTGAATGGACGCACGAATCCACCACATCGCGTATGTGGCGAGGCGGAAGCCCTTGTCCGGGTCGAAGCGCTTGACGGCCTGCATCAGGCCGACGTTGCCTTCGGAGATGACTTCGCCGATCGGCAGGCCGTATCCGCGATAGCCCATGGCGATGCGCGCGACGAGCCGCAAGTGCGACGTCACGAGCTTCTCGGCGGCGTCCGCGTCCTCATGTTCCTGCCAACGCTTGGCGAGCATAAATTCCTCGTCAGGCGCGAGCATCGGGAACTTGCGGATCTCTTCGAGATACCGCGTCAGACCGAGCGAACCGCCGGCCAGTGATGGAAGTCCTTTAGATGCCATAACCCTCTCGCAAACCTTCGCCCGTTGCCGGTTCGATCTGCGTTCCCTTCGGATTGCGGGAGTCGTTCGCTCCCCCACCGTCCGATGTTACATAGTAGTGAAAGTCAGAATTTCATCCGGGGTTCCAGTAACGTCCACTTGAATGCGGGAAAACAAACCCCAAGTTTTACCGCCGCGCTTTCAACTACGAACGAACTCGACGCCGCCGATCCGTCGGTTTTATCGGGATATGCTTCAGGGCCTCTCCAAGACGTTCTAGATCCGATGGCAATTTGCTGTAAAAATTCAGCTTTTTACGGGTAATCGGATGTTCGAACTGAAGATGCTCCGCGTGCAATGCTTGTCGCATCAATGCGCGAGCGAGATCTTTCGCGTTTGCACGAATAGATGAAAGTCGGGTTTTAAAGCCGGCGCCGTAGGTTGGATCTCCCACAACCGGATGGCCGATATGCGCAAGGTGCACACGAATTTGGTGCGTTCTGCCGGTTTCGAGGACGAGGCGCAGCAGCGAGATGTCTCCGGCCGGCGTCTCACCCGGAAATACATCGAGAACCTCGTAATGAGTTCGGGCGTCGCGACCGAGTTCGCCGCGCGTCACCGCGATCTTGAGGCGGTTCGTCCGGCTTCGCGCGAGGCGTGCGTCAATTGTGCCGGCAGGGCGCGGAAGCCTGCCCCATACAAACGCAAGATAGCTCCGATGCAAGCGGCCATCCCGACCGTGGCTCTTGAATTGCTCCGAAAGGTTCTGATGGGCGGCGTCCGATTTCGCGACGACGAGAAGGCCGGACGTATCTTTATCCAGCCGATGCACGATGCCGGGCCGCCTGACGCCGCCAATGCCCGATAGACTATCGCCGCAATGCGCCATCAAGGCGTTGACGAGTGTGCCTGCCTCATGGCCGGCCGAGGGATGCACGACGAGCCCGGCGGGCTTGTCGATCACGATGACGTCGTCATCCTCATACACGATATCGAGCGGGATGTTTTCACCGCGGATATTGGTATCTTCGGCAGCCGGCACGCCGACGACATATGTCAGCCCCGGTTTAACCGGCGCGCGGAGCTCGCGTATGGTCTCATCGGCGGTGACGTGGCCATCGCGAATGAGCGCTTGAAGGCGAGCGCGGCTGATGCCATCGATCTTCGTTGCAAGCCAGCGATCGACGCGCTGACCGGCATCCTCGGGCCCCGCGACGACCTCGATGCGGCTCGATATTTTGTTGTCGGTCGGCACGTTCCTACCAGAAAGAAAATCCTGAGCGATGACCAGCCCTGAGCCACCCTCGGACGACTTGATGCGCGAACGGCGCGTTCAGCGCAATCTGAAGATCGTCGTGGCCGGGCTCGGCGCGCTTATTCTGGTGGGTCTCGGTGCGGTAGCCGTCCGCGTTGTCGGACTTGCTACGGCGCCGGCAGGCAGCGGATCGTCGTCGCGCCCAATTGTTACGAGCGGCGGGGCGGCCGTCTCGTTCGAACTTCCAAACGGCGCGAAGATCATCTCTATTTCGCTCTCTGGGACGCGGCTTGCGATCCATTATGACGGCGCGGGAGGGCCTGGGATCGCCATCCTCGACGCCGAGACGGGTCGGCGCGTCCTGGATTTGAAGCCGGTCGAGACCGTGCCGCACAATTGAGTTCGCCCGTTTCCGGGTCGAGTTGTCGTATCCACACTGCTTGTCTCCGCCTGGTCTCATGCTTTTAATGTGCCATCGGGGATAACGGGCCGGACGAGGACTTGATCGACCGGCAACACTCGATTACACGTCCAGTGCGCCGGCCCCGTTCGTCTAGTGGCCTAGGACACCCGCCTCTCACGTGGGCAACAGGGGTTCGAGTCCCCTACGGGGCGCCATTTCCGAGATAGCTGACCTACGCTGAGGTGCCCGCGCCGAGGGTCGGTTACGGGCGCTTGCGTTCGGCTTTCGAACGCAAGCCAGCATTACGCTCATCCAAGTTTGAAATCCATCTGACGACTCGTCCTCATCGTCGATTGATAATCTTGATACCCGCACCGTCTGTCGTCGGTACCGCCGAGAATGGGTAGTGTTCTCGTTTACCGGTGAAGCGTTCAGCACCGTTACAGTTTGCCGGCCCGCGTCCCATCATCATCGCGAACGCGCCGCTCCGCCATGTAGCGGCCCGGCGAAGCGCCAAGCACTTTACGAAACATGGTGGCGAAGCTTGGGACGCTTTCGTAGCCGAGGTCTGACGCGGCCTGCTGGATCGAGGCACCTCCGGCAAGCCATTTGACGGCAAGCATGACGGACAGCTGCTGCCGCCAGCGGCTGAAAGTCATTCCTGTTTCCCTCTTGATCATCCGCGCCAGGGTACGCTCACCGAGTCCTATCCGTTCCGCCCATGCGGTGATCGTCGCCCGGTCATCGGGCGTAGCCAAAATCAGCTCGGCAATTTTGCGAAGCCGCGGATCCACCGGCATCGGCAAGTGGAGATTTTCGATCGACGCCACGGCAAGCTCATCCAGAAGCACCGCAACCAGCCGGGCGTCCGGTCCAGATTCATCGTAGTTGTCGGGCAGCCGCGCGGACCGCAGCAGGAGTTCGCGGAGGAGCGAGCTCACCGAAACCGCGCAGCAGGCTTCAGGCAGCAGCGTGCTCACTGCCGGGTCCACGAACGCGACATAACCTTCCAGTGCGCCCGATGCCTTAACCGAATGCGGCATGCCTCCGGGTATCCACACGGCACTTCGCGGCGGCACGGTCCAGAGGCTTCCCTCCACCTCGCAGGCGAGCGCACCGCGCTCG
>JBEVLH010000218.1:0-3984 GCA_040509255.1 Hyphomicrobium sp.
TCGCGCACGGCGTCGCCGACGACGCGAGCGGCGCGATACATGTTGGGGACGTTGTAGAAAGTCGCGACCTCTTCGTCGGCTTCCTCGGCGAGATGCTCGTTAAGCAGACTGACGACAGCTTGAGTCACTGCAAGATTGCCGGCGCTCAGGAGCACGAAAACGCGATCTCCCGGTTGACGCCAGACTTGGAGCTTTTTGTACTGGGCAATGTTGTCGACGCCGGCGTTGGTCCGGGTATCGGCCGCAAACACGAGTCCGCCCTCCAAGCGGAATGCCACGGCGTATGTCATTACAATCGTCTCCGAAGTCGGCAGCTGCTACTGTTGCTGGCTGCTCTGCTGCTGAACTTCGACGATGACGTCAAGCTCTTCGTTTGCAATTCCCCTGCGCGAGCCCCGAATAGGGGCCGCATAAGTCGAATCCAGCCCGGTCGCCAGCCTGACATACTTGTCCGTCGGACAGACACGGTTCGCTGGATCGAAGCCGACCCACCCCAGACCTTCGAGCCAAACTTCCGCCCAGGCGTGGTTGGCGTCGGAAGGCTCATCCGAGCCAGTCAGGACGTAGCCGCTGACATAGCGCGCGGGGATGCCGATTGCGCGCGCGGCCGCAATAAAGACATGAGCGTGATCCTGACAAACGCCCTTGCCTTCGATCAAGGCTTCGACAGCGGTGGTGTGAGCGTTGGTCGCGCCGACTTTGTATTCGATGGCGTCGCGAACGGCATGCATAAGGTTATGCATGCCGCGAATATCGGGCTTGGTCCCCGCGTCACGTTCAAGGGCGACGATTTCTTCGGCGGGCATCGTCCTCGGGGTGTGGCGACGATAAACTCTAAGAGGAGCGGGATCCGCGAGGCCGCGGACGATGCCGGCACGGTCCTCCGTCTCAACGACGCCTTTAGCGATGATGAGCGATTCCGAGTGCTCCTCGGTCGTGCTGGTCAGATAGACCAGATTTCCGAAGCCATCGCGAAACGGCTTCACAGCTTCGATACCGGGCGCACTTACGCGCCATTCGACGACGCGCTGGCCCTGAAATGACGGCGGCGTAAGCCGAAGCGAAAGAATGGAATACTTCGTCGGCTCGCTGTAGACGTATCGCGAAACATGCCCAATCGAAATACGCATCCTCGGACCCTCAATCGCTAAAATGGTAAGCGGCGGAGATCTCGTTACCGAGCTTGTTGTTGCGGGAGATGAACTCCTGCACGAACTCGTGCAGGCCCGATTGGAAAACATTCTGAATATCGGCTTCGAGCAAAAGATCGCGCGTCGATTCGGCGGTGATCTGGCAATCGTGACGAGCCCCATAAAAGACCGAGAGATCTCGAAGCGCCGCGGTCAACTCGTCATAGCAGGAGCGTAGCGAGCGCGGCATCTGGCGATTGAGGATCATGAAATCCGCGATCTTTAAGGGCCGGAAGTGATCCTTGAAAACCCACCGGTAGCTGCGATGCGCGGATACCGAACGCAAAAGCGCAACCCACTGATAATTGTCCTTTTCGCTGCCGACCATCTCGCTCGATGGCAGCAGGTGATAATATTTGACGTCAAGAATTCGCGCTGTGCTGTCGGCGCGCTCGATAAAAGTTCCGACCTGGCTGAAGTAAAAGGTGTCGTTGCGCAGGATGGTATTCAACAAGGCGCCCCGGTAGAGCGCAGACCGGGAGCGAACCCAATCAAGCAGTTCGGGTAGCGAATTCGAAGTAACGGTGGCGGGCCTGATGGCGGAGAATTCCAGCCAGGCGCTGTTCAGGCTTTCCCACATTTCTCTCGTGAGCGCCGTTCGCTGCGCACGGCCATTGCGGCGAGCTGCCGCTAGGCAAGATGCGATGCTCGACGGATTCGAGGAATCGAAGAGCATGTAGTTGATGACGTTCTGTGAGATCAACTCGCCGTGGCGCTGCACATATCCTTGCATGCAGCCGGCACTTTCGAGCGTCGAGCGCCATTCCTCGTGGAAGCCTTCGCCTTCGCGCGGCAGCAGCACGATGCGATACCCGACCTCGAGGAGGCGAGCGATATTCTCTGCACGCTCAATATAGCGCGACAGCCAATAGAGGTCGTTTGCGGTCCGTCCAAGCATTCCAAAACTATTCCTGCAGCACCCACGTGTCCTTGGTGCCGCCGCCCTGGCTCGAGTTGACGACGAGCGATCCCCTTTTCAGGGCGACGCGCGTCAACCCGCCGGGCATCAGCCGCACCTGATCGCCGATGAGCACGAAGGGACGCAAGTCGAGATGCCGAGGCGCCACGCTCGAGTCGGCGAGTGTCGGACATGTCGATAGCGAGAGCGTCGGCTGAGCGATATAGTTTTTTGGATTAGCAATGAGCTTGGCGCGAAATGTCTCGATCTGTTCCTTGGTCGACTTCGGGCCGACGAGCATGCCGTATCCGCCGGAGCCGTGAACTTCCTTAACGACAAGGTCAGCCAGATTGTCGAGGACATACTTCAGGCTGTCGGGGTTGCGGCAGCTGTAGGTTTCGACGTTCTGCAGGATGGGCGCCTTACCGGTATAGAATTCAATGATAGCCGGGATGTAACTGTAGATGGCTTTGTCGTCGGCGATGCCGGCACCGGGCGCGTTGACGATAGTCACGCGGCCGGAACGATAGACGTCGAAGATGCCGGGGACGCCGAGCAACGACGTCGGATCGAACACGAGCGGGTCAAGGAAGTCGTCGTCCACTCGACGATAGAGGACATCGACCCGTTTCAGCCCGTCGGTCGTCTTCATACGCAGGAGCCCGTCGATGACGACGAGATCGGTGCTTTCCACCAATTCGACGCCCATCTGATCGGCCAGGAATGAATGTTCGAAATAGGCGCTGTTGTAGACGCCCGGCGTCAGGAGGGCGATCGTGGGTTCGGCATCGAGATTAGCGGGGGCGACACTTTCCAGCGTCTTCAAGAGAGCGTCGGCATAGCTGTCGACGGGGCGGACCCGATTGCGGCTGAAGAGATCAGGAAAGAGATGCATCATCGTTTCGCGGTTTTCGAGCATGTACGAGACGCCTGAGGGCGTGCGCGTATTGTCTTCGAGAACCATGAACTCGTCTTCGCCGGTGCGGACGAGGTCGACGCCGATGATGTGGCTATAGATGCCGCGAGGCGGATCGACACCGATCATTTCCGGCAGGAAGGCCGAATTCTGGATGACGAGTTCTTCCGGGATCTTGCCGGCTTTCAAGATCTCTTGACGATGGTAGATGTCGTAGAGAAACGCGTTCAGCGAGCGGACCCGCTGTTCTATGCCGAGTTCCAGCTTTCTCCATTCGTCGGCTGAGATGATCCGCGGCAGAATATCAAAAGGGATGAGGCGCTCGCCGGCCTCTTCGGCACCGTAGACAGCGAACGTAATGCCGGACCGGCGAAACAGGACTTCGGCTTCGGCCGATTTCTGTCGCAGAGTTTCAAGGTGCTGGACACCCAGCCATTCGGCGAAGGCTTTATAGGGAGCGCGGACCTCGCCGCCAAAGCCGTTCATCTCATCGAATGGCACGACCAAAACAATCCTCCCGTTCAGCAGTCTTTTCGGATCGGTATCGCAAACCCCAGGCCACTTTAGGCAAAGGCTGGAAATGCTGCACCTACCTAATCACAACAGCATCAATTTGCTTCCGAAATATGCAGGCTGCGGCGTAGCCCGCATAAATTTACGGCAAGGCGCCATTCCGCGTCGTCCTTTGGTCCTGATCTGCGGTCCTAGAGTGCCGCCGGATCGACAACTTCGGGGAGCGGAAGGTTCGATCTCGCACGCAGCCCCCAGGCCGTCGCCATGCCCAGAAGGGCCATGATCGAGCCGGCAACAATCAGGGTCCAAAGCGTCCCAGCCGACGTGAGCGCCACACCGTAAATAATGGGTCCGAAGGCTTGCCCCAAGAAAACGAAAAACGAGTGCGCGGCGACGCCCGAGCCACGATGGAAGGGTGCAAGTTCAGTCGCCTGGGTCTGCAGCGAGTTATGGATCATGTAGAAGCC
>JBEVLH010000219.1:0-4492 GCA_040509255.1 Hyphomicrobium sp.
ACGGGCGTGATCTCGTCCTTGAACTTGCCGGCCTTGCGCGCGGCTTCGGCCTTGTTCTGCGAGGCGACGGCGAACTTGTCCTGCTCCTCGCGCGTGATCTGCCACTGGCGGGCAACGTTCTCGGCGGTCGTGCCCATGTGGTAGTTGTTGAAGGCGTCCCAGAGGCCGTCCTTCACCATGGTGTCGACGAACTTAACGTCGCCCATCTTGGTGCCTTCACGCATGTGAGCGGCATGGTTGGACTGGCTCATGCTTTCCTGGCCGCCGGCGACAACGATCGTGGCGCCGCCGGTCTGGATCTGCTGCATGCCGATCGCGACGGCGCGAAGGCCTGAGCCGCAGATCTGGTTGATGCTCCAGGCGGGAGAGTCGACGGGAATGCCGGCACCGACGGAGGCCTGCCGGGCCGGGCCTTGTCCCTGAGCCGCGGTCAGCACCTGGCCGAGGATCACCTCCGACACGTCGCCGGCGGGGACGTTGGCGCGCTGAAGTGCGGCTTTAATGGCGATTTCACCGAGCTTCGATGCCGGCAGCGCCGACAACGCGCCGTTGAAGGAACCCACCGGTGTGCGAGCGGCACTCGCGATAACGATCGTCGAAGAATCCTGGCTCATTGGCAGCCCCTCCCTGGGCGCGAAATTCTTTTGTTGAAGATTTATCGAAAGCGTTGCTGTAGCGCCAGTTTTTACGGCGTCAAACAGCCGGCCTGCGCAATTTGACGTGCGTGGCCGTTTTCAGCAATTGCGACCTGTTGCCTAGACTGCCCAATCGCACTGGAATACCCCCGCCCAAAAGAGTGACAGAAACGTCTGGCAAGGAGGGCGCAGGGTGTGGTACGCTGCCGCAGTGCAGCAACCCGCCTAGAACCGTTGATAAGAGAACGCGAACGCGATGTTGACCAACCCCGATCCCCAGACGCAGGCGCCCAAAAAAGAAGCGGTCGTTATCAAGAAGTACGCCAACCGGCGGCTCTATAACACCGAGACGAGCACCTACGTAACGCTCGAAGATCTTGCGAAGATGGTTCGCGGGGATCGCGATTTCGTTGTTTATGATGCGAAAAACGGCGATGACCTGACTCACGGCGTGCTGACGCAGATCATCGTCGAGCAGGAAAGCCGCGAAGGCGGGCAGGCCCTGCTGCCGATCCCTTTTCTCCGCCAGCTCATCCGGTTCTACGACGACAGCATCGCGCGGATGGTGCCGAGCTACCTTCAGTTCAGCCTCGAACATCTCGCAAAAGAGCAAGTCCGGTTCCGCGAGCAGTTCGCATCTGCCTTAACCAATCCCGCGGCGGCGTTCGAGTTTTATCAACAGCAAGCGCGCCAGAACATGGCGATGTTCGAGCAGGCCATGTCGATGTGGGCGTCGTTCGGCTCGCCGACGGCCGGTGCGAAGGGCGGCGAGGGTCAGGCGGCTGGGTCTTCTACGCCCTCTGCTGCAACCGCGACCGTGCCGACCGGTGATCGCAACGAGCTCAACGAGCTCAAGTCTCAGCTCTCAGCGATGCAGCAGAAGATCGAGAAGCTGTCGCAGTCGCGCACCTGACACGGCATAGCTGCCGACGTTCCGGCTCTACGCGGCTTTGACGTAGGCGGAGCTGTCGAAGGGCATACCGTAATAATAGCCCTGCAAGTAGTCGACGCCGGCGGCTTCCAGAAAGCGCGCCGTTCGTTCGTCGCCGACCCATTCGGCGACGGTCTCCATTTCGAAGGTGCGGGCTAGCTCGATCATCGTTTTCACGAAGATCTGGTCGCTGGTGTCGTCTGCGAGGTTTTTCACGAACGCGCCATCGATCTTGACCAGGTCGACGTTCAGCCGCTTCAAATTTTTAAAAGACGTATAGCCGGCGCCGAAGTCGTCGATAGCAACGCGGCAGCCGAGTTCGTTCAGCGTATCGACGAAGCTCGCGCACTGATCGAGATCTTCGAGCGCGACCGTTTCGGTGATTTCGACGATCATCCGGCGCAGGATTTCGGGACAGCCGAGCGTCAGGCGACGCAATGCCGTCAGCCATTCCTGATCGGAGCAAGTCAGGCCGGAGACGTTGACGGAGAGCGTCAGTTCCGGGTGCCGCTTCAGAAGATCGACGGTTAATTCCAGCGTTCTGCGATCGATGAGGCGAGACAGCCCGAGTTGCTCGGCGATCGGGACGAACTCGCCGGCGGAGACCAAGCTGCCGTCGCGCCGCTCCATCCGGAGAAGCGCCTCATAGATCTCGGGGCGGCCGGATTTTGCCGACATCATCGGCTGGAGCACGATCCGCATGCGATTTTCGTCAAGCGCGGCGATGACGCCTTCCGCAATCGACTTGTTGCGCAGGCGCGGCTCGTCGCCCGCGCGCGGAGGCTCATAGGCAACAAGGCAGTCGAAGCGTTTCGCCTTCGCGATGTCGAGCGCGCGAAGGGCGAAATTCATGGCGTCCTGCACGGACTTGGCTTGGTCCGGAATGATGACAGCGCCAAGGGATACGGTTGCCGTCAGCTGGCCCGCGGACGTTTGAATGGCGGTGTCGCGGACGGCTTTGATGAAGCGCTCACCGGCGATCCGCAGTGCGCCCTTGCCGCAGCCGAGCATGATGAGCCCGAACTTGTTCGACGAATAGCGGCCGATGACGTCGCCGCCGCGGAGCTTGGCACGGATCCGGCGTCCGATTTCGGAGATGACCTGATCTCCGACATCGATGCCGAAAGTCTCGTTGATGACGCTGAGGTTGTTCACGGAGATCATCAGAAAGGCGCAAGACTGATCATCGCGCTCGGCGCGCGTAATGACGGTGTCGAGCGCCTGGGTCAGGCGGGTGCGATTGAGCTGCCCCGTCAATTCGTCGAGGTCACTGCGGACAAGCTGGCGCTGCTGCTCGAAATACTCATCATCGAGAAGGCGCACGACGCCGCGGGCGCGCGCCGCGTGGCCGTCGCTGCCGGGCCACCAGCGGCCCTGGTCTTCGACGCGAAGTTCCATCCGGCCGCGCTGGCCGGCGGGTCGCAAGCGGTATTGAAGGCGATAGGGCACCCCGCGGACGCGGTCGGCGCCGACGCTGCGCGCAAAGGCTTCAAGCCTGACGTTCAGGTGTTCGGGCGCGATGAGGGCGTGATAGGCGGCGCCGGTCGCGATTTTGTCGAGGCTGCCGACGCCCAGAATTTCCGCCGCGTTGGTTTCCCAATCGATGCGGCCGGTGGTCAGATCCCAGACGTAGGCGGTCTCTTCAATGGACGACAGGATGCCGACGAGATCGAGTCCTTCGGCTTCCGTCAGCGGCATGCGCAGGTCGGAGGGCGTGGCCGCGGCGCGGACAATGCGGGCCGACGGGTTGGCGTCGGCATTCGGCGTGGAAACCACGTTCATCCTCGATCGATTCATTGCAGCCGTTCAACTTTCGTAGGAGACGACGGTGCCGAGCTCGGAGGAAAACTATTTCGATTGCCTTAATACAGATTAAACGACCGTTCGGGATTGGGCACGCGGCGGCGCGAGAGCGGTGCCAAAGACACCGGCCTTCGTACGATGCGCGATTGCGGTGGGCCTTAGTGGTCAGCGCCGATGTTGAGATCGCGGCGCGCCACCCGGATGCCGATGGTATAGCCGCCGATCACGTCGATCAGGGTCGCCACCAGGATCAGGAAGAAGACCGACGTCGCGGCCTGCGCCACAAGAAGGAATTCGGCGCCGACGGCCATGAACACGATCATCGACAGGGCGTGATCGATCAACGTCGAGGTCGTCGTGAACGTCGATTTGACGATTTCGATGAAGAGCAGAATGAGGGTGATGAGGAGAATGAAATCACCCCAGTTGAAGACCCAGTCGCCGCCGCTCAGAAGGTGAAGACGGAAGATCTCGCGCGTCAGGGAGTCGATACCCATGGTCAGGACGATCGCGTTGTAGAGGATGAATGCGAGAACCAAGAGCGGAAGGGCTCTAACGGACATGAAGGTCTCCTGACGTTTCGATCATCCCCAGCGGTCACTTCGCCAATCGCATTGTTCAGCGATCGATCGGAGCGCGGCCCGGGGTTTATAGGCACGCCCGGTGGGGTTTGCCAAGCGACGGTGACCGGCGCAAGGCAAGATGCGCCGGAACTCACGGTCCAGCGCATCGCAATTCGATCAGGTCTTAGATCGGCTTATTCTTCGACGGCAGCCGGCAGAATCTGGCGGCCGCGGTATTTGCCGGACTTGAGGTCGATGTGATGGGGACGACGGCGCTCGCCGCTGTCCTTGTCCTCGACGTAGGCCGGGGCCTTGAGGGCGTCGTGCGACCGGCGCTGGCCCCGCTTCATGGGGGACGTCTTCTTGCGTGGAACTGCCATCAGTGTTGCTCCAAATGTGACATCCCTGCCCCGCAAATGGGGGCGGGCCGCCGAACATGCGGCGGGGATGCCGAACGTCATATTGCTGGATGAACCGGCGACGCCGTTTTATCGGGCGCTCGGTACCTCGGGCCGGGCTTATACGCAAGTTGGGCGGGAAAAGCCAGTCCCCCTGAGAAT
>JBEVLH010000220.1:0-7577 GCA_040509255.1 Hyphomicrobium sp.
AACCGGATCGGAATCGATACCGGCGCCTACGCTACCGGTCGTTTGACCGCGCTGGTGTTGGAAGGGGACGAGCGGCGGTTTCTCTCGACCTAGAACGCGTCACTCCGAACATCTTTGCGTTCGCGGACGTCCGATTTCGATCGAGACATAATCTATTAAGTCTAATTTCGAAATTATCAAAATGGCACGCGTTTTTACCATTCGCATTGCGCCTACTTAAGTCGAATTCCATTGGCTTTCCGTACGTTGCCGTCGAAAAAAGCCCGGACGCCGGGCTCTCATCTTACTACGACGGCACGCAATGTTCAGTTCGATCGCGCAAACGAAAATATCGACGCGAAAATACTGCATAATTCTTTTGCAGTTGCTCGCGGTTGGTTTCATTTTCGCAGGCTCTCCGGCGCAGGCGGCCTCCAGAAATATCGAATTCTCCGGCCAACTCGACTACGCAACCTTCCGGCAGGCGGCTCGAGACGATGAAACCATCACAATTCGCGAGTCGCCCGGTGGCACCGGAGCGGCCGCTATGGCTCTTGCTCGCGTATCCAAAGTCGTCATCGACGGCCAATGCAATTCCGCCTGCGCCTGGTCGTTCGTTCGAAACGACAACGCCTGCTTTACATCCAGAGCGTCGTTCGGCTTCCACGCTGCCCATGACCCTGGCACGGGGCAAAGATTGAATGCCGCGACCTCTTATTGGCTCTCAAGCGTTCGCCCCTCTCTGCGCGAAAGGCTGGGTACGTTGCTGTCGTCGAGCGGTCTTATCCGGGTGAGCGCGTCGGATATGCGCCGCTACTACGGCGACCGCGCATGTGGCGCCAAGCCATCGGTTCAAATTGCAGCAAATCTCGCGGCGCCGAAGCCGAAAAAAGACCGCGTTCCGCTGCCTCGCCATTTGCTGACTGATCCTCCATCGATCAACTCAGCACTCCTCACGCCTGGTCAATTGGATCAGAACACCTTGGCCGCAATCGCGCTCCAGTTCGGCAATGGCGAACCGGCATCTCGAAATCTGCCACCTGATGGCACGGGCCTCTTCTTCGTGGCCCTCGGGGACGTGCCGGGCAAGTTCTCCGCAAAAACATTGGCCGAGGTCGGGAACGCCGTATTGGCCACCGCCAAAGCCGCGATCATGGCGCAAAATGGCGACTGCGATCCCAAGATCGGAGCACCTGATGAGCCCGCGGAAGAACCTGGCAAGCTTGCTTATAGCCTCTCGCTGACCGCAACGATTGATCCCAAGGACGTCGACGATCGTATCCAATCGGCTGGACCGAATCTGCATGCGCTGAATAGGGACGCCGGGAAGACCGCGAGCGCGAGCGTTCGCGAGCTTAATTTCGTTCCGCCGATGATGGTTGCAATCCTTGCCCGTCGCGATCTCCAGCGCTCGAATGCCCCAACCTTCCCCGGTCCAGGTCTCTTCATCGAGCTTTGCGCCATTGCACCGCGTCGGCGGTTGCAGACCGACCTGCGTCAAACGCCATAGTCCCGCGTTCCCGGCATCGTGGCTTCCGACTATCTTGTCGTCGGCCATGCGCCTCGCCTAGTATCTGAGGCGATCGCAAGAGCGCGCTGCGCCAGCGCGCTTGCATCGCTCGAACGCGGGTAGAAGGCATGACACGATCCCATTTTACCGCTGGCGCTTTGGGCAGCCTATTGATCATTCCGATCGCCCTCGTGACCTTCGTCTATGGGGCAAAGCTCTTCCTCTTCACGCTCGATCTCCAGCACCTGCAATCGGCCAGTCAGGACCGATCGTCTCCTCGCGGTAGCCACCCCGGAAGCGCGGTCCAAAATTTTGCGGAATGGCAAAACACCTTTGGCTTCTCCGGCTCCGCCACTCGCGCACTTGCCCTCGACGCGCACACGCCAATGAGCGTCGCTCGCAGCCTACAAAACGACGTCAACGCCCTGACCGAGAATCCAACCGACGGCCTCCTCTGGCTTGCGTACGCCAACGGCATCGCCCAGGGCCAAATCGACTTCAAAAATGCGGATGCGGCCATCGACGTCTCGCGCCTCGTCGGCCGCCGCGAACAGATCGTGATGGTCGGCCGCATCGTGTTCACGCTCGTGAATTGGGCGAAATCGACCGATAAGGACCGCTCGTCGGCACTCCGGGAAATCCACGATTTACGCTGGTTCCTCCGTCCGATCGAACGCTCGGCGATCGAGCAAGCGGTGAACTCTCACGACACGGCCGAACGGGAAGACCTTCGAAAGAGAGTGACGGCAGCGCTGGCAAACTGATCCGCGACAAGGCGGGCACCTGCCCTAAGATGTCGGATTATAGAAGATGATCCGGCTGCCCAATGGATCGAAGCCGAAGCTTACCTTTCGAAGCGATCCAAGCGCCGTCTCGATGTCCTTGTGTTTAGACTCCGGCGCATAGAACATAAGAAATCCGCCGGCCCCGGCTCCCAAAAGCTTGCCGCCCAAAGCTCCGGCTCGCCGCGCCGCCGCATACCAGTCGTCGATCTCGGATGTGCTGACGCCATTGCTCAGGGTTTTCTTGAGCTGCCAGTTCGCATCCAGAATATCGCCGAAGGACTCCGTATGGCCGCGCTGGAGCTCGTCCCGCAGCTCATGCACGAGCGAAACCATGCGAAGCAGGGCTTTACGCTTCTCATCGCTTTGCTGAATGTCGTCACTCTGCTGCTTGAGAATGCCCGAGGCACTACGAGTCATGCCGGTATAAAACACGATAATACCGCGCTCGAGCGCCGTCCGAGTTGCGGGCTTCATGATTACAGGCGAAACCACGACAGACTCGTCCTCGCGGAACTCGATCACGTTCATGCCGCCGAACGCCGCTGCATATTGATCCTGCTTACCTATCGGCTCGCCACAGCGATCGATCTCGATCTCGCATGACAGGCGTCCCAGTTCATCGCAGGACACATGCCTGCCAAGGAAAGCATGGAGTGCGTTGAGCAGTCCAACGGTAAAGGAGCTTGAGGAGCCAAGGCCTGTGCCACGGGAGGGAATGTCCGCGATCGTCGTGATCTCGACACCACCGCCGAGTTCGAGACATTCAAATGCCGCCCTCACCAGCCGATGCTCGATCTTGCTTACCGAGTCTACTTCTTCCGTTTTCGAATAGGCGACGCGTATGCCGCCGTCGAACTTCCGATTGATGTTGACGTAGACGTACTTGTCGATCGCAGTGCTGATGACCGCACCCCCGTGCCGGCGATAGAAGCTAGGAAGGTCGCTCCCGCCGCCGACAAAACTCATGCGAAGCGGTGTCCGGCTGATGATCATGCGTGCGGCCATTCCTTCGAAAAACATTCATCGAGACTTTTCGTAACATCCGCGTCCTTCCCAACCCGCTCGACGACTGCCGTCTCATCGTCGAGGCGCGCTTCGTAAAGAGCTTCGGAGCCGCTGCGGTCGCCCAGGCCTCGATATAGGAGATCGTTGATCACCCGTGTCCGCCGGTCGGCTTCATCGGACTTGAGATGCACGCGGAACACGGATCTCTCGGTTTCTATGGGTAAAAGCAACGCTGGAACGCCCTCCACGATCACCACGCTATCGCGTTCGATCGACAGTTCGGTCCCTTCACGCTGTTGCCGCTTGAAGCGATCATAGAACGGCGCTTTGAACGAGGCCCCGCCGCCGTCAAGCCACGGTTCCAGAGCCGAATAGACCGCCGGGATGTCGAAGCGTCCGCCTACGCCATCGCCGCGCAACTCGGCCGGACGCAGCCACCTATCGAGCGGAACGACGACAGCCTGCTGGTCACGCGTTCGAAGTCTATCGACCATCGCGCCCGTGAGCGTCGACTTCCCCGTACGCGCGGCGCCCCCGATGAGGACCAGCGATCCCGCCTCGATCCCATCGACAAGACTCCCCGCCAGTGCTTCGAGGCGCGGATAGCTATTGAGAATGAAGTCGGCTGCGGCCGCCAGATCGTCGACTACGAAATCCGGGAGGACATCATACTTTCCGTCGCGCCCTCCCTCTCCCGTCCGCACCAGGATGGACCTGAGCCCGATCTTCGCGGCCGCGAGAATATCGCCCGTGCTGTCGCCGATCATCCATGATCGCGCGAGATCCGCATTGAGATCATGAGCCCCTTGAATGAGAAGCCCGACTTCCGGCTTGCGGCAGGAACAGCGAATTTTCAGCGACGCAATTTCACCCTCGAATCCCGCGTCGGGATGATGCGGGCAGAAATAGAGACGATCTACATACGCGCCCGTTTCGGCCAGCAACATATCGAGCTTGGAATGAATGAGCCGAAGGTCCTCGAAGGAGCATTCGCCCCGCGCCACCACCGGTTGGTTGGTGACGACCGCCACACGATGTTCCGCCAGATTGAACCGCCGGACGGCGTTTGCCGCGCCATCTATCAGCTTCAGTTCCTCAGGCGTGCGGATATAGCCATCGAGCTCATTGAGCGTTCCATCCCGGTCTAGAAAGACGCACGCCTGCGCCTGGGAGAGATTGGCGCGCGTGAGCACGCCTCGGATGAGATCTTGCTCGGCCTTATCGAGGCGGGATGGCGTCCCGATATCCTTGATGTATTCGAAGCTCGTGTATCCTTTGAGACGAGCACCGGCCGCCAGCATCGCTGGAAAAAGATCAGCGCCGAAATCGCAAGGGACTGCGATATCTCGCCAGCGCCGCAAAGCCTCGCGCTCGACGACGTAGAGGGCAGCATTCACCAGATTGGGAAAGAGCGCGTCCGCGGGACGAGGTTTGGAATGAAAGCCCGAAATCATCCCGTCGTCATTCAAGGAGACGAGATCCGAATCTATGGGATGATCGTTGGGATGCAAAAACAGCGTCGCCTCGGCACCCGAACGGTCATGCTCCGCAATAAATCTCGTGAAATCGACATTGAATAGCGTATCCCCATAGATAACGAGAAAACGCGGCCCGAGCGCGTCAAGGGAGGCCAATACCGCGCCGGCCGTTCCGCGCGGTTCGCCATCATCGATGAGGCGCAGTGCGCTCAGGCCGAAATTGTCGTTCGACGAACAATACTCTTGGATCTGTTCGGCGGCATGATTGACGAGGATGACGACGTCGGTGACGCCTGCGGCCCGCAGGGCATCGATCTGACGCTTCAGCAATGGCGTTCCGGCAACGTCGATAAGCGGCTTTGGCCGCCCGTTTAGGCGGGAGGCGAGACGCGTCCCTTTCCCACCGGCCAAAATGACTGCCTGAAGACTCATCAATACCAACTCACGCCCACCGATGAGACCACGATCCCGAGAAGATGCCGTTCACACGGCACCCGTCACTCCCGGGCAATAATAGCCTCGAAGCTTGGACACAAAATATGCCCGCTATTTTCTTATATGGGCGCCTTCGGGCTACCATTGGCTGTAAAATTGCAGTGAAAGTGCCGCGCATATATTCCAATTGAGATACGCTAAAGTCGAGCGTCCTAGCAACCCAGGTTCATGCGAATTTGGCGCTCGCCGATGTGAACATAACACATCCAGGAAATGATATTGGCACGCGATGAGATGTTGGCGCTTTTGAAGCGCGTCACTGTTTTCAACGGTCAACACGCGCAGCTCGAATTCATTTCGAGCCTCTCAAACATTCAAGCACCAACTGTACTGTCGTTTCTCAATCAGCACGGCTTCAACCTCGCCTATGACGACCCGCAGATGTTCGGCGCGCTGATGAACTCCAACATTCTGGTACGAGACGGCGTTGGCATCGAAATCGGCATGAGGCTGTTGGGCCTGCCGCCCGGCTTGAACAGCTGCGGTACCGACATAATACCGTCGTTGCTCAAATCCCTTCCCGACCGCAGGATCGCGATTTTCGGCACACGCGAACCGTGGCTGTCGCGGGCCTCCGCCGAAATTTCGTCTTGGGGAGTTTCGGTGGTCGATGTTCTCGATGGCTTCCAGCCCGACAGCAAATACCTTGAACGGTTTGCTGCGACACAGCCGGACGTCGTGCTTCTCGCCATGGGCATGCCCAAACAGGAAATCCTCTCCATTCGGTTGCGCGACGCGGCCCTGAAGCCCTGTCTCATCATCAATGGCGGAGCGGTCGTCGATTTCATCGGCGGCAAAATCCCACGGGCGCCGATGACAATCCAATCGCTCCGGCTGGAATGGCTTTTTCGGTTGGCGAGCGAGCCGCGCCGCCTCGCCGACCGATATCTCATTGGCGGCCCCCTGTTCCTGGCCAGGCTCGCGAACCTGTGGCTTCATAGGGCCGGCACTCGGTTCGCGAAGATCGACGTCTGATCGTCCCGCAGACGTCATCCCGGTTTGGTCGTGTCTCGCTTCCAGGCAATATACTGCGCCAATACGTGCATCAGCGCCTGATGCGCGTCCTCGACCACACCGTAGTTGTTGATGGCGACGTGCAGCGACACATCCGCTTCATTTTTCAGCGCGCCTCCGGAAAATCCCGTAAGCCCGATTGTTGCAACCCCTGCCGCGCGCGCTGTCGAGACCGCGTTCAAGATGTTCTTGCTGTTTCCGGATGAGGAAATTGCAATCAGAACGTCGCCTGGGCGAGCCGTAAACGCGAGCTGGGTGGAGAAGACCTTCTCAAAGCCGTAGTCATTGGCAATTGCGGAATAAAGTGCGACATTGGCCGACAGCGAAGTCGTGTCGATGGTCGGATGCGAGTCCGAGTGCGTTCCTTTCGTCCAATCGCAGCAGAGATGATCTGCAATCGCCGCTGAACCGCCATTGCCGATCGCATATATCCGACGTCCGGCAGCGGATGCACCCTCGATCAGCGTTTGTGCCGCCGTCAGGGCTGCTTCGTCGACCCCGCTCAGTGCTGCTTGAAGAGTTCTCGCGTAATCCGCCAAATAAAGTCCGATAGACGAAACATCGAACGTCTCATTTTGAAAACGAGGATCCTTGGTCATAATGGGTCCGACGCGAAACAGATGGAATTATATTTGCCACTATAGCAATGCACTGGGTAGCAGCCCTGCGCCTTAAGCGCCCACTGTCTTCCAACTGCAAATGAAACTCCGTCGCCACAGCCGCGGAATGACTCTTTCTCTTAAAAGGGGATAACGCCTCCAATTCCCCGGACACTATTGCGTCGATCAGATCCCGTCCACATAACTCGGCGATGGGTGGTCGACCGTGGACAGGTCAAGAGGATAAGATGTCGTTCAATCTGACTGGCAAACGGATCTTCGTGGCCGGCCATCGCGGAATGGTCGGCTCGGCAGTCGTCCGTCTGTTGTGCAAGGAAAATTGCGCGGTTTTGACCGTCGGAAGAGACGACGTCGATCTTCGCAATCAAGCTGCGGTTCGAACTTGGTTCGAGCGCGAAAAGCCCAACGCCGTAATCCTCGCGGCCGCCAAGGTTGGTGGCATATTGGCGAACGACACCTACCCGGCGGAATTCCTTTACGACAACCTCGCCATCGAACTGAATGTTATCGACGCCGCCTTCCGCAGTGGCGCGGAGAAACTTTTATATCTAGGCTCGTCCTGCATTTATCCGAAATTCGCACCCCAGCCCATCGCCGAGAGCGCACTTTTGACTGGGCCGCTGGAACCGACCAACGAGTGGTATGCCGTCGCCAAGATCGCGGGGCTCAAGCTTTGTGAAGCTTATCGCCG
>JBEVLH010000221.1:0-11244 GCA_040509255.1 Hyphomicrobium sp.
GGGTCGAGCAGCAGGATGCCTAGCTTGTGGTCGGCGACGAAGATGCGGCCGTCGCGGTGAATCTTCAGGCCATTGGGTTCGCCGTCATATTCTGTCACGAGATCGAATATGCCTGACGGCGAGATGCGGAAGATGCGTCCGAACGGCACGTCGACGACGTAGAGATTCCCGTCGCGATCGAAACTCGGGCCTTCGAGAAACGAATGCAAATTCTCGCCGCGGCGCTGCAGTTTCAGCCATGGCGTTTGCCGGCCGGTCAGATGGTATTTCTCCGGCAGCCTGGCAAAGATGGTGGTTTCAATCGTCGGTGCCGAAAACATCGCTTCCGCCTGTGGTTCGAAGATGCCGATCAGTTTCCGGTGAAACTCGGCTTGCGCTTTTCCTTGAAGGCGGTGAACGCCTCCCGATGATCTTTTGTTTCGAGAGAGATCGCCTGCATCGCGGCCGCCAGTTCCAGGCTATCGGGCAACGTCATGTCGAGCGAGCGACGCAGCAATTGCTTGGTCATGCGCAGCGCTTGCGGCGGCTGTGCCGCGATCTGGGTCGCCAGCGAGAGGGCGCGCTCCATCAACTGCTCGTGCGGGACCACTTCCTCGACCAGCCCCCATTCGAGCGCCCTGTCGGGTTTGACGAACTCGCCGGTGTAGGTCATGCGGCAGGCCTTCGCCAACCCGACCCGCCTTGGCAGGAACCAGGCGCCGCCGTCACCCGAGATCAGTCCGACGCGGAGAAAGCTCTCGGCAAAGGATGCCTTCTCGGATGCGATCCGCAAGTCGCACATCAAGGCGAGATCGCAGCCCGCGCCGACCGCGGACCCGTTGACCGCGGCGATAGTCGGCACTTGGCAATTATAGAGTGCGAGCGGAATCTGCTGAATGCCGTGCAGGTAAACCCGTCTGGCGTGAAACGGCGGACCCGCGAAATGTCCCGTGCGCTTCACCATGTCGGTGAGATCGCCTCCGGAGCAGAAGCCGTCTCCGGCCCCGGTGATCACCATGCAGCCGATGCTCATGTCGTGGTTGATCCGATCGCAGGTCGCGACGATGGTCTCGATCATCTCGTCCGATATCGCGTTGCGCAGATCGGGCCGGTTGAGTTCGAGGGTCAGAACGCCGTTCTGCTCGGTGATCTTGATCTGGTCGGTCATGCTGCGGCTTCGCTTTTGTTGTCGGAGAGGGCGCCTGATTGGCGCAGGCCGTCGAGTTCATCCGGCGAAAAACCCCAGTCTCGCAGGATTTCCTGGGCGTTCGCCCCGATTACCGGCGCCGCGTGGGGAAGCGCAGTCTGGCTGCGGCTGAATCGGGGAGCGGGACCCGGCTGGGTGACGCCCGCGATATCGACAAAGGTCTCGCGCACGCGGTTGTGCGGATGCTGCGGCGCTTCGCTGAGCGTCAGGACGGGAGCGAAGCAGGCGTCGCTTCCTTCGAAAACCTCACACCATTCGTCGCGCGTCCTGGTGCGGAAAATCTCCGTCAGGCGATTGCGCATGTCGGGCCAGCGCGAGCGGTCATGCTGTGTCGGGAAATTCCCGGGGTCGATCTTCAGACGAACCAGCAATTCTGCGAAGAAGCGGTTTTCGACCGGACCGATCGAAACGAATTTGTCGTCCGAGGTCGCGTAGGTATCGTACCAAGGAGCGCCGGAATCGAGGATGTTGCTGCCGAGGCCTTCCTGCCAGAGGCCCAGCGCGGTCATGCCGTGAATGGCAGTAGAAAGATAGGCGGAGCCGTCGACCATGGCTGCATCGACGACCTGGCCCTTGCCCGATCGTCCGCGTTCGAACAGCGCCGCCAGCACGCCGAACGCCAGAAACATGGCGCCGCCGCCGAAATCGCCGACCAGGTTGAGGGGAGGGACCGGCGCCGCGCCCTTACGCCCGATCGCGCTGAGAACGCCGGACAGCGCGATGTAGTTGATGTCGTGGCCGGCGCGCGATGCTTCGGGGCCGGTCTGGCCGAAGCCGGTCATGCGTCCGTAAACGAGCTTCGGGTTTGCCATCAGGCACTCGTCCGGGCCGAGGCCGAGTCGCTCCATCGTGCCGGGCCTGAAGCCTTCGATCAGGACATCGGCCTGCGCGATCAGGCGCATCGTCGCCGCGATGGCGTCGGACTTCTTTAGGTCGAGCGCGATTGATTTGCGGCCGCGGCGCAGCAGGTCGAAGCGCGGGTCCGATCCGAGGTCGAGCCCAAGGTCGGCGCGGGCCGTGCGATCGATCCGGACGATCTCGGCGCCCATGTCGGCCAGCAGCATGGCGCAAAACGGCGCCGGCCCGATGCCTGCCATTTCCACGACGCGTAGACCTGTCAGCGGTCCCATGGACGTCCTCCGGCGGATACGATCGCAGCGGCGGATGCCAACGATCGGCTGTTCATTATTGCCCGACAGAAAACCTTTCCGTAATGCTCGCGTCAATAGGCATTTGATGGGGGGCGATATCCTTCAGACACATGTTCCGGGACATGTTCGTGCCGTTCTGCCTGAAATTCCGCGCAGTCGAACGCCAGAGAAGAATTTTATATGCGGTGAAGAGCGGTCCACGGTTGCCAATGCGGTTGCCATGGCGCTAGTTTCGGTCGGACAATAATGATCGCGCCAGAATGGACTGGCGGTGCGAGGCGGCTCCGGGAGGGCGCCGGTGATGCTCATCAAACATTCCGAAAGCTATGACGAGACGTACCGTTCGTTCCGCTGGAATATCCCCGAGCACTACAACATCGCGTCCGATGTCTGCGACCGTCACGCCGATGGCGACGCGGTCGCACTGATCCACGACACCGGGACGGGCGACGTCCATAACTACACATTTCGCAACATCCAGCGAAGCGCCAACCAACTCGCCAATGTCCTGACCCATTACGGGCTTCCACGCGGCAGCTTCGTCGCCATCCTGCTGGGGCAGGACCCCGAGGCCGGAATCACCCATGTCGCGTGCTGGAAGGCCGGGCTGATCTCTGTGACGATCTCCCGCCTGTTCGGGGTCGAGGCGGTCGAACATCGTCTCGCGATCAGCGACGCGCGCGTGCTTGTCACCGACAAGGCCGGCTGGTCCGTCGTGGCGCCGATCCGCGATCGGCTGCCGCACCTCGAGCAGGTTTTGATCGTCGACGGCGTGTGCGAGGGAACTGGCGATTTCCACGCGACCCTATTGCGGGCCAGCGATCGCTTCACCAATGTCAGGACGTCGTCGGCCGATCCCGCCTTCATGAATTTCACGTCGGGCACGACCGGGCCTGCCAAGGGCGTGCTCAAGGCGCATCGCGCCATGCTCGGCATCATGCCGAGCGTCGAATTCTGCCATGACTTCTTTCCGCAGCAGGGCGATTTGTTCTGGTCGCCGGCGGACTGGTCGTGGCTTGCGGGCTTCATGAACATCCTGATGCCGGCGTGGTTTCACGGCAAGCCGGTGCTGGCATTCCGCGCGACCAAATTCGATCCCGAGCAGGCGCTGGCGATGATGGTCAAGCACCGGGTGCGCAACTCGCTGCTGACGCCGACGATGCTGAAGATGCTGCGCCAGGTCGGGCAACTGCCGGAGGCGTTGAAACTGCGCTCGGTGGTCAGCGGCAGCGAGGCGGTCGGCGCTGAACTGGTGAACTGGGCGCAAGAGGCGCTGAAGGTGAATGTCAACGTCGTGTTCGGCCAGACCGAATGCAATTCGACGATCGGCAACAACGGCCGTGTCATGCCGTTCAAGGCCGGCGCACTCGGCAGGGCGATGCCCGGCCATGTCTGCGCCGTCGTCGACGATGCCGGCCAGGAGGTCGCGCCCGGCACCATCGGCAACATCGCGTTCCGCCGGCCCGATCCGCTGATGCTACTGCAATACTGGCGCGACCCCGAGGCGACGGCGGCCAAGTTCGTCGGAGACTGGATGATCACCGGCGACCTCGGCACGCGTGATGACGAGGGCTATTTCTGGTTTCATGCCCGCGCCGACGATATCATTTCCAGTTCGGGCTACCGCATCGGGCCGGGCGAGATCGAGGACGTCCTGATCAAGCATCCCGACGTCGCGATGGCCGCGGTGATCGGCGTGCCTGATCCGGTCCGCAACGAGGCCATCAAGGCCTTCATCGTGCTGTCGCGTGGAGTCGTCGCGTCCGACGACATCAAGGAGGGCATCCGCTCGATGGTCAAGACGCGGCTGGCGAAGCACGAGGTGCCGCGCGACATCGAGATCGTCGAGTCGCTGCCGCTCAGCGCCAACGGCAAGATCCTGCGGCGCGAACTGCGCGAGCGCGAAATTCGTAAACTGGGTGGTTCGACTTGAACGCCGATGCTCTGCGGGGAGAACACTCGAAATTCCTGCCGAATGGTGAAACCGTGCCGTGTGACTGGGCGCGGCTGGCCGGCTATCTCGCGAAGCACGCCATGGCACTCGACGTCGGACAGCCGATCCGGCAGTTTGCCGGAGGCCTTGCCAATCGCAACTATCTTCTCGTCGTCAACGGCAGTCCGGTCGTGTTGCGCCGGCCGCCGGATGGCGATCTGCCGCCGGGCGCGCACGACATGGCGCGCGAGCATCGCATCCTGTCGCGTCTCGCCGCCGCACTTCCGTTCATTGCGCGTTCGCTGCACTTCTGCGCCGAGCGCGACGTAATCGGCGTTCCCTTTCAATTGATCGAGTATCGCCCGGGGCTCATTGTCCGAGGCGATGACATGTCGCCGTTGCAAGGGCGGACCGATGCGCCCGAGATTCTGTCCGGCATGATGGTCGATACGCTGGCCGCGCTGCATCGGGTTGACTGCAACGAGATCGGGCTCGGCGATCTCGGCCGCCCGGCAGGTTTCATCGGCCGCGCGATCGCGGGATGGTCGAAGCGCGGCGCGCTCGTCACCGACGACGACATGCTGAAAGCCCTGCTGCAGGATATCTCACTCTGGCTATCCGGACAAAAATTCCGCGAGCGGGCACCGACTCTCCTGCATTGCGACTTCAAGCTCGATAACCTGATCCTCAACCCGCAAACGCTGTCACCGGCGGCGCTGGTCGACTGGGACATGGGAACGCGGGGCGATCCGCTGTTCGACCTGGCGACGCTGTTGAGCTATTGGGCGCAACCCGACGATCCGCCGGCATTGCAGCGGCTCGGGCAGATGCCGACGACGCAAACAGGCTTCTGGTCGCGCGCCGCGGTAGCGCGGCGCTATGCCGATCTGACGGGGCTGGATATCGACGATCTACCGGCGATGCGCGTGCTGGCGCTGTTCAAGCTCGGGATCGTCTTTCTGCAATTGCACCGTCAATGGCTCAACGGCGCGGTCAAGGACGATCGGTACGTCGACTTCGCCCGGCTGGGCGAGGATCTGCTGCTGGTCGCACGCGATGCGACGTCCGCATCTGAATGAGCCGTCCAGGCGGCCTGAGGCGAGGCCGATGTGTGCGAGGTTCGCCGTTGCGCCTGGCAGGACTGTGGTTCAGGCCAGCGTGAGGCCGCCGTCGACGATCAGTGTCTGCCCGATCATGTAGCCCGACATCGGCGAGGCCAGGAACAGCGCCGTGCCGACAATGTCGTCCGGCTGGCCGAGCCGCTTCAGCGGCACGCGTTGTTCCGTCGCTTCCTTTCGCTTGGGATGATCGGTCGTCACCTTGGTCAGCTTGGTCGCGATCAATCCGGGAGCGATGCCGTTGACCCGGATTCCGTCCTCGGCCCAGGCTTCGCCCAGCGTCCGCGTCAGGCCGACGGCGCCCGCCTTCGAGGCGTTGTAGGCCGGGTTGCCCTTCGTCGATCGGAAGCCGGCCATCGAACTGAGAATGATGATCGAACCCTGGCTGACCTTCAGCATCGGGTAAAACTTGATGCTGCACGCCATCAGGCTGTTGAGGTTGACGTCGATGATCTGGCGAAAGCCCTTCATCTCGAACTCGCGGCGGCCGTACAGCACGGTGCCTTGGGAGAGCACCAGGGCATCGAGTTTCGAAAATGCCGGCTGCAGGGCTTCGATCGCGTCAAAATCGCCGACATCGACCTGCGCATAGTGCAATCCGGAGAGGTCGGAGCCCTCGGTTCCGGAATAATCGGATGCAGACGCCCGCGTGCCCCATACATGAACATCTGCGCCGCGGCGCCGAAACCCGTGCGCGATCGCGTTGCCTATGCCGCTCGACCCGCCGACGACCAGAACCGATTTGTCCGCGAAATCAAGGTCATCCAAGGGCTAACTCCTGACCGCTTTCTGCCGGGATTTATTGTCGGACAATAATGGCGATCCCGGGCGCCTTTTGTCAAACGGTTTCCGCAACCGGTGGCGAAACCCGGCCAAGTTGAAAAAATCTTGCGCTGCGGTACTGTGCGGGAAGATCAATTTGTCGGACCGAAAATGTCGCTCGCAGAAGATGTCGGCGCCTCCTCGCGGGAGCGCAACGAACCGGCCTATCGGCTGGTGGTGCGCATCATCGAGGCCCGGATCATGTCGGGCCAGTGGGCCGTCGGTTATCGCGTGCCGTCGGAGACGGCGCTGGCCGAAACGTTCGGCGTTCACCGCTCGACCGTCCGGGAAGCGATTCGTGTCCTCGAGCAGAACGGCTTGGTTCGCCGGCACGATGGCGGCAAGCTTTTGTACGTTACCGCACCGCGCGAAGCCGATATTTCGCAGCGTGTGACGGCGGCGATCGTGCTGCACGAGATCAGCTTCTTCGAGTTGTGGGAGAGCATGCGCTGTTTCGAGCCAGTGCTGGCCGAATGCGCGGCCTCCCGGATCAACGACGACATGCTCGACGCGCTGCGTGCCAATGTCGACAGGACCAAGGCGGCGCTTGAAGACAAGCAGGGCCTGGTCGATCTCGATATCGAGTTTCACCAGATCATCGCGCGGGCTTCGCGAAACCGCGCGCTGCAGCTCAGCCGCGAGCCGATGAGCCAGCTTTTCTACCCCGCGTTCTACAGGGTATTCTCCCGACTGAACGCCGGCGAGCGGCTCGTCTTCGCGCATGAGAAGATCCTCCATGCGCTCGTCGGTCGCGATGCGGCGGAGGCGCGATCATGGATGGACAAGCACATTGTCGATTTCAGGCGCGGCTACGAACTGGCGAATTTCGACATCGAGGCGCCGGTAGCATGGCCGATTCCGGCCACACCCGAGGAATAGGGAAGCTGCGGTCAGCATCTTCCGCGTTACCGATGTTGCTTTGGTAATCAAAGCTGGTTTCTATCATCCCCCCCCGGGTGTCAAAAAGGCGAAACTCACCGCAAGATCGTGACTGTTAATTCACAGTCAAACCCGGGGTCGCCTGAAATATGAAGCGGATCTGGGCAGTACCACTCTCCGCCGCGCTGCTCTTCAACACGATGACGGCTATGCAACCAAATAGATAAGGGATAAGTTTCGCTCAACCTGAAGGGCCGCTCTTACCAAGAAGCTGGCCACAGACGTGGAGGAAGGGCGATGGGTGATCTGGCTGAGCAGCGAGAGCGCGCGAACGCTTTGCTTCAATTCAGGGGCGGTACTCGCCTCGAGATGGCTAGCGCACCGAGCCCGAACGGGACTGGTCGCAATCTGTCGGCTGACGTGCAAGCGGCGCGGCCTCGCAATTTCAGTCCATTCATCGAAGAAGATGCGCTCGCGGCTGCGGCAGTGGCCGCGCGAATGGCGCGAGCGGCGCTACGCGAAGCCACCCCCGAAAACGGGCTGAGGACGGCGCTCGACATCGCCCGTCGCGTCATCGTCGAGGAAGAACGAAGCGGCGTCGGCAAGCTTGGCCTCGAATTGTTTGCCACCCATAGTCCGGTCGGCCGCGAGCTACGTCTCAAGCGGCCCATCGAGGCCGACCCGGGCTCCCTCGTCGGCAGCACCGTCGCCACCTCGGCCGACCCTGTCAGCTACTGGCGCGAGGACCCGCTCGCGAATGAACATCATCTCCACTGGCATGTCGTCTACCCTTCGATTGGCATCATTCGCGAAGATGCGCCGGAAGACTTGCTCGAGATCTTGATGAATCGCTCGCGCCGCTTGACCGACGACGAGATGCGGCAGGTCGTGCGTTATCAGGACCGTCACGGAGAGATGTTCATCTACATGCACCAGCAGATGCTCGCGCGCTACGATGCCGAACGTCTCGCCGTTGGGCTGGACCCGGTGACACCGCTCGATCTCAACCAGGATCCCGTAAACCTCGGCGACGGCATCGATGTCCAGCCGCCTATCGAGTTCGATCCGGCAAGACCGGAAGACGTCGGCTACCAGGATCGGCCTGACGGCGCCTTCCTCGATGCTGCTTGGCGCGAGAGACTGCACCAGGCCCGGTCTCATCTCCAGGAGGCCATCGAGGCGCGCGCCTTCAAGGCCGCCGATGGAGGGCGCATCGCGATAACCGCAGACCTGCTCGGCGTGAATATCGAGGCCAGCACCGGCATTTTTCGTGGCGGCGTCGATCGAGTCCATTACGGCAACATGCACAATGACGGGCACAACGGGATTGCAGCCGTACCTGCTGATCCGGGTGGTCCGCGCGATCAAATCCCTGGTGTCATGGCCACGCCGCAGTTGAACCTGCGAGACCCGGTGTTCTGGCGCTGGCACCGCCTGATCGACGATCTGTCGGCGCAATGGCAGGCCTCGCAAGATACCCAGAGTTTTCTTGACCTTCCCGCGGCCGAGCTCCTCGACTTGCGGCTTTTTCCCGATGACCTCGTCGGCGCGCCCGACTCCCCGGAGCGGCAGAGCTTTGTCGAAACGCTATCGGCGGACTGGGGCGCCGCCGTCGCCGGGCAGGCGATCACCCGGCTCGCAACGCGCGTTCGCGAAGTCGAGGTGCCGATGCCGGATGGTAGTACGCGCAAGGTCCGGCACCTCGTACACTCACCCTTCGGATGGGCGGCTCGAATTCGCAACACCGACGCAGCAGCCAAGGCCGTCACACTTCGACTATTCATGTCGCCGACGAGCCGGCGCGAGGATCGCAGGAGCTGGATCGAACTGGACAAGCGCCTCGTCACAATCGGCGCCCATCAGGAGATCGTCGCCGTCAGGTCCGGTACTGAATCCGAGGTCGTGAAGAAGCCCGTCGATCAGGGGCCCGATTTCTTTGTACCATCGGAGAGCAACGACGACCCGCGCTGCAATTGCGGATGGCCCTATCCGTTGCTCATTCCCCGCGGGACCGAACAAGGCATCGACTACAGTCTGTGCGCGATCCTCACCGACGCGGCGATCGATGGCTTCGCCAACGTCAAATCGTGCGGATCCGTCAGCTTCTGCGGCGCGAGAGACACGACGTACATGGACAAGCGTGAAATGGGCTTCCCGTTCAATCGCAATTGGAATGATTCCATTGTTGGCACGATCGAACAGACGCCGCAGATGGCCTTGCGGGCCATCTCGATCGTCCACGATACGTCCATTGAACAAAGGATCGGATCTTGAGCGAATTTGGGATCCCCCCGACATAGAACGCTAGCCATCCGCGCGTGGTGGTCTTGCTGTTGCGGATCCCGGAGGCAAGCCGCGACATTTGGGCTGTGCGCGCCTGTCGGGCAAGCTTGCGAATCTCGAAGCGTTCACCCAGAATCCCGCCGACTTTGTTTCGGGGGATTTGATGACGCGTTTTCAGACAGGTATTTCTACGTACACGCGGCTCCTCGCCGTCGCATTTCTGGCTACCCTTTGCTCCACACCCACCTCGGCCTACACCCCAGACCAGCAGCAGGCCTGCACCAACGACGCGTTTCGGCTGTGCAGTGCCGACATTCCCGATGTCGACCGCATCACTGCCTGCATGATTCGCAACAAGTCGCAGCTCTCGCCGGAATGCCGCGCGCATTTCGGGCCGGATCCGAGTGAAACCGCCCGGCCGCGCAAGGGCGGCAGGCAGGGGTAGGGCGGCGCGGATTGCTGCGGTGCGGTTGGGGTTCCTGTCCCGCTAACGCTTGCTTTGCCGCATTCAGTGAACATCTCTTCTAGCCAGAGGAGAGGGTTCATTGAGCGAACACCAGAAAGAACTCGACCGGCACTTTGCCTGGTTCGAGAAGAAGCTGCCGCCGGGGCCGGCGAAATTCGTCGGCTGGGTGCGCAAGCCGTCGTCGATCTATGTCCGCGTCCCGCTGGCGTTGCTGCTGGTAATCGGCGGCTTCCTCAGCTTCCTGCCGGTGCTCGGCATCTGGATGCTGCCGCTCGGACTGCTTTTGTTCGCGCAGGACGTGCCGCCGCTGCAGAAGCCGCTGGCGCAGATGCTGGGCTGGATCGAGCGAAAGTGGCTCGAACGGCAGCGCGCGAAGTTTGAACGCGAGCGCGCCAAAAGCACGCAGTGAACCGTCAAGGCATTCAGCCGAATAGGTTTTCGCCGGCTGACGCCGCGCGCGCGGTGTGACTCAAAAACCAGCATTGTCGGCAATTGCGTGTCATAGTTGCGTTATCCAACAGTTTTTTCTTTCGCGAATCATCCGCCTGATTCATTTTCGACTTCTGGGGTCAACTGGAGGCCGATTTATGAACGTAATAGTTTTCGCTTCGCGTAAGGGGGGATCGGGGAAGAGCACCCTGGCAGCTCACCTCGCTGCGCATGTGCATAAAGCAACGAAACCGATTTTGCTCGTCGATGCCGATCCGCAGGGCTCGCTCACGCTGTGGCACAAGCTGCGCGGCACCAACGAGCCGCCGATCAAGGCTGCGGTGAATTCGGTCAGCGGCATCGTCGCCGCCGCCAAGCGCGATGGCATCGAATGGGTGTTCATCGACACGCCGCCGAACCTGTCGGCCGTCGTCGACGACGCGATCCGCAACGCCACGATGGTGATCATTCCGGCACGGCCCGGCGTGTTCGACGTCAACGCGGTGCAGGAAACGATTCAGAACTGCCGCTCGGCGCGCAAGCCCTATGCGGTCGTGATCAACGGCGCACCGGCCGAACGTGACAGCGTCGAGAGCCGCATCGTGACGATCGCGCGCGAAGCGCTGGCGAAATTCCGCGCTCCCGTCTGGAGCGGCCAGATCACCAACCGTGCCGACCTGCTGATGGCATTGAGCCAGGGCGAAGGCGCCCGCGAATATTACGCGGAAGGCCGCGCCGCCGCCGAAATCACCCGCCTGTGGGGCGCCATCGAACGTTCGATCAAGGCGATCCGCGGCACGGCGTCCGCTTCCGGCGCCATGCACAAGCAGGCGGCGTAACCACGCCGCTTGTTACTTCGGACTGTTTCAAATACGCGCGGCGCGACCCGCGCGTTTTTCTTTTTTTTGTGATGTACCATTTAGTCATTCAGGGGCGCTGCGCTGCATCAAAACCCAAAAAAAGAGAATACGGGTTTG
>JBEVLH010000222.1:0-4290 GCA_040509255.1 Hyphomicrobium sp.
GATGGAGATCACACTGCTCGGGCGTGTATTGCGTTCTTTAAGTGCGAGAAGCAGGCTCTGTCCGCCGGCGATGATCTTTGCGTCCGGCCCTGCCGAAGCCAGTACGCCGACGGCATCGTTGAGCGTCGTAGGCCGATGGAAACTGAATGGGGTCAAAAGAAGAGCTCCAATTCGCCTTTGGGTTTAGGCCATGACTCTGCATCGCGTGGACCTTGATAGTCCGGCATGTCGTCGGGATACCGGAAACCCGCCTTGCCGCTGCGCTCCTTCTCGCGAAGGGCGAGAAGGATTCGGTCGGGTGTGATCGGCAGTTCTGTGAAGCGTATGCCGATGGCATTCGCGATGGCATTGCCAATGACGGCAGGAACCGGCCCGGTTCCGGATTCGCCGGCGCCTTTCTGCCCGCCAGGAATGGCGGTCGACGGCGCCGGAATTTCGAACATCCTGTTCAACTCGGGCATGTCGGCCGCTTGCGGCGCCTGATACTCGGCGAACGTTGCGTTCACCATGTGCCCCATCTTGTCGTAAACGTAGTCTTCGCCAAGCGCCATGCCGATGCCCATCAGGAAGCCGCCTTGGTGCTGTCCCTCGACGATCAACGGATTGATGACCGTCCCGGTATCGTGGACCATGACGTAATCGAGGATCTCAATCTGTCCGGTCTCGGGAGATATGCGGACGTGCGCCGCGTGCGCGGATCCGGCGTACGTAACGGAGAAGTTGCCCGAGCCATCTGGTCCCTCGCGATCCGTCGGCGTGTCGTACGTCGCGACAGCCTCGAGAGTCGGTTCAAATCCAGGCGGCAATTGATGTGTGCGGTAGACAGAAAAGGTTGCCAGGTTTTCGAGATAAAGTCCGCTGTCGCCCATGCCGCGGACATAGACGCGATCGTTGCCCGTCTCGAGGTCTTGCGGATCGGCTTCCAAAACGTGCGCGGCAATCGCAACGATCTTTTCGCGAAGACGCTCGGCGGCCGTCCGGCACGCTGTTCCGAGCACGGCGGCGGCACGGCTCGCATACGTGCCGAGTCCAAATGGTGCATTGGCCGTATCGGGCGGAGCAAGGAATATTTTTTCGAATCCAACGCCGAGGACGTCGCTGACAATCTGCCCCAGAAATGTCGCGTGGCCTTGGCCGTGTGTGACGTCGCTCGAAAAGATCGTAACGGTGCCGTCGGTCTCGAGACGCAATCGGATCGCTGAAAGGTCTGTATCGAACGATGGATGACGGCAACTCGTATACTTCATCGAGATGGCCATGCCGACGCCCTCATACGGCTTCGGATTGGCGCGTTTCTCCTTCCAGCCGATTTCGTCGGCAACCATTTGCAGGCATTCATCCACCGATGTAGTGTCGACGACTTGGCCGATTGGCGTTCGCAAAGGACATTGATAGCGCTTGATCGTATTGAGCGTCCGAACATCAAGCGGATCGAGGCCGAGAGCTTCGGCCGCCATGTCGACGATCTGCTCCTTCGCGAAGATGATCTGGGGAATGCCGAAGCCACGTAGCGCGCCACCGGGCGCCGTGTTTGTGTGGACGATTTCCCCGTCGATGTGGAGGTTGGGAATGGGATAAGGCAAAAGCCCAACGTTCGTGCCGATGTGGACAACTTGGTTGCCCCAAAAAGACAGCGCGCCTGAATTTTGTATCACGTAGTCGCGATAGCCGATGATTTGCCCGGTCTTCTTGAAAAACATCTCGACGTGGCGGATCTGCGAGTTGCGCGCGGTGCCGACACGAAAGATGTCGCCCCGCGAGAGCACGAGATGAACCGGTCGTCCCAGCCGCATCGAAAGAATGCAGGCGATGACTTCGTGCGGGAACATCTGCACTTTCGAGCCAAATCCGGCTCCGACTTCCGGCGCAACGACGCGGACCTTATTGCGCGGAAGCTGGAGCACGTCGGCGATGCTGTCGCGCAGCATGAAGATCGATTGCGTCGAAGAATAAAGGGTCAGAACTCCCGTGAAGGAATCGAAATTCGCGATGCACCCGTGCGGATCGAGCGCCGCACCTGCCTGACGATTGGTCGAGAAGCGCTGGCGAATGACAAGGTCCGCTTCGGATTCGGCACCCGCGATGTCTCCGATACGGACGCGGTAACGATCGAAGATGTTGCCCTCGCCGAACTCGTAGTTGATGCCCTCTTGAATCAGCGGCGCATCGTCGGCAAGTGCGGCTTCCGCATCGATCATTACGGGAAGATCGTCGTACTCCACTTTGATTTTTTCGAGCGCGTCGAGCGCCTGATATTTGGTGTCTGCGACGACCGCCGCTAATTCCTGCCCTTCGAACAGGACCTTGTCGACCGCGAACGGGAAATGATCGCCAACGAGCAAGTCCTGCATCAAGTCGCCCCAAGGCTTGACCTTGCCGACAAGTTCCCTTCCGGCAAGGACGGCGTGAACGCCGGGCATCGCGTATGCTTCCGACGTATCGACTTTGATCCGGGCATGTGCGTGCGAGCTGCGCAGTATTTTTGCGTACAGCATTCCGGGAAAACGAAGATCGTCGATGTAGCGTGCGGTGCCTGTCAGCAGCGCCATGTCCTCCGTCCGGGGCACGGACGTACCGACAAGCTTGGCCGGACCCGTCGACAGGTCCGCTTCGACTTTTTTATCCATTGGGGTCACCAGGTCAGATAGGAAATGGCAGCCAGCATTCGCCGGCGCTCGGTCTCGTTTCCGCGCACCTTGATGCGTCCTGCGATCAGTTCGATCGCCGCCGTCGATTCGTCGTAGTAGATACGCTGCATCGTCTCCGCGAGCATGATGGTGAGGATGCGCGGGTTTTCGGCCTGACCCTGCGTGACGCTCAAAACCTTGCCCTCGTCGATCATGACGGTGAAGTCTTTTTGAAGGTCAGGCATGCGGACGATCATGGGCCAGTCCCGCCAGGACTTGACGGAGATGACCGTGTCCTTGTTCGGGTTCCATTTACGCATGTAGTACTGATCCATCACCTCGCGCATGTAATCCACCGTGACTTCAGTCGGCTTCGGCAGATATTCGTGGGCGGCGGATGCTTCCATTGCGAACGTCCTTGAGTTGGAGGCCAATCGCGGGCGGCGATGCCGCCCGCTTGGATCTTTAGAGGCGAGCAGCGCTCGTGCGTTGCCGCAGAACCTGATCACGGTAGAAGCCGCCTCGCTTCGTTCTGGGCACGATGAAGTGATCGTAGGCCATGAACAGGACGACGGTCCCGTACCAGGCGACCCCGGCCTTCCAGTTCGTCATGAAGATCGCGTAGGCGATGGTTCCTGACAGCAGCAGGAGGAAGATTGCAACTGGCATGCCGAACGCCACTTTCAGTGGACGGTCCATATTTTTCCGCATGCGCATGCAAATAAAGAAGAGCGCAATCACGAAGTAGAGGCTGGCTGACCAATTTGAGAGCATTTCGATGATGAAAAGAGTGTCAGTGATGTACGCACCGACGAGGGCCAATACTGCGAGAATGATAATCGCAACCCACGGCACTGCTCGCGAGGAGTATTGACCAATTGGCCGCGGCAACGCCCCTTGTTGCGAGTAGAGAGCGAGCACCTTGCCTTCGGCCATGAAGTAGACACTGAGCGTGGTGTAGGTCGCGATCAGCATACTTGCGAGCGCAAGATAGAAGACCGGCCCGTCACCCAACTTGTCGTGAATGAGCCCGACCGTCGGAACCGGCATCGCGACGAGCGCAGCCACCGGAGCTGCTGCCAAAATTCCGAGTGCGAGCGGGATCTGACGAACCCAAAGCTGCCACGCAGCTGAAAGAAGTCCGACGTCACGCGATTTAGGAAAATCGCTCCATTCGTCGACTAGCACCTGCTGCACTTCGAGAACCGCGGCCATGATGCCGATCCAGAAACCCGCAACCGTAAAGGGTGTCAGCCAATCAACCGCTGTTCCTGCTGGAAGGCCCCAGTTCGCCGAAAAATCGACCTTGTTGGCGAGGAGGTACCAGACACAGACGGCCGCCACTCCGTCGCCTATCAAGGTGCAAACCACGAGGAACGACTGCACTTTCCCCGTTACTTGGTTGCCCAAAAGGTTCAGACCGACGACCGGCCCAATAACCACGAAGGGCCAGATCCAGGTAGCGACGCTCGGAAAGAGACCGTGAAGCAGACCGGATCCGACCTGCAGTTCAAGCCACATGAATACGCCATATACCGGCGCATAGCCGACGAAGTAGGTCGTTCCCAGGGAGAAGAGACCTGCCTCGCGGCCATACGATTGAATCGAGCCAGGTTCCGGGACTGCGGTGATCATCTCACGATAGAGCCACCAAGCGCAGTGG
>JBEVLH010000223.1:0-7427 GCA_040509255.1 Hyphomicrobium sp.
GACACGTCTTCCGGCTTGCCGGAGCAACAGACGTGGCCGTTCAAGCAGATGACGCGATCGCTGCGGGCCATGACGACGTGGAGATCGTGGGAGACGAGAAGAACGCCGAGATCGTGGGTGTCGCGCAGACGGCCGATCAAATCGTAGAGGTCGGCCTCGCCGGTGAAATCGACGCCGCTCGCGGGTTCGTCGAGGATGAGAAGGTTCGGATGACGAAGAAGGGCGCGGGCGATCAGGACGCGCTGCGTTTCGCCGCCGGAGAGCTTCGACAGCTGCTGATTGAGGGTACGGAGTGCGCCGGCTTCTTCAAGCGCCTGCCTGATGTCTTTCGCCGTGACGCGATCGCCGAGCGCAAGGAACGATGCGACGGTCATCGGGATGGCAGAGTCGACTTCGAAGCGCTGCGGCACGTAGCCGATGCGAGTGGACGCCGGATGCACGATGCGGCCGCGCGTCGGCTTCTCGATGCCGAGCAGGAGGCGGACAAGCGTGGTCTTGCCGGCGCCGTTCGGGCCGATGAGCGTGACGATCTCGCCGGGGCGAACGTCAAGGTCGATGTCGGACAGAACTTCGCGGCTGCCTCGTTCCATGGCGAGACCGCGCGCGGAGATCAGGGCTCGCGGATCGATGGCGTCGGTGCGGGCGTGGGAATGGTCATCGCGGTGATGATGGCCGCAACTGCATGCGGCGCCGTCATCAGCGGCGGGCTTTCCCTGTGCGTCCAAGGCTGACAAAATTTGGTTCTCCGTCTCAGGCCTTGCGGCGCATCGCGGCGCATTCCTGGCAGCTGCCCGAAACCTCGACGAAGCGGACGCGCGTCTCGAATTCGGCGCCGGTCGCGGCGGTGTCGATGGCGCGGAAGATTTCGTCTCCGTCGACCTCCTGGACCGTGCCGCATTTTTCGCAGCTGAGGAAGATCGGCGGGCGGCCGGTGCGAGGCTTGTCCATACGGCGGCAGGCGAAATAAGCGTTCTTGCTTTCGAGGCGATGGACGACGCCGGCTTCAAGCAATGCGTCGAGGGCGCGGTAGACCGAGATGGGGGCGAGGCGCGTGCCCTTCTTTGCGAGACGGTCGAGCACCTCGTAAGCGCCGACGCTGGCATGGGTCGAGGCGATTTCCTCGAACACCTTGCGGCGAAGGTCCGTAAAGCGGATGTTTTTTTCGGCAAAAATCGCGGTGGCCTGATCCATCGACGTTTGAAGATGGTCATGGGCTCTATGGTCGTCGGCTGCGTTGGCTACCATGGCAGTCCTCTACCGTCCGGCCGAAGCGCACACTCTTGGAACTTCGCCCCCGGCGGACAATATAACATGTCGTGATGGGCAACCATTCGGTTCAAGTGGCGCGACAGTTATTTTATCCCCGCCCTTTGAGACCGCAGTACAATGGCCAGATGCGCGGTGGAATGGCTAATTCTTGCTGGAAGTTCATGCGGCGAGCACATTTTGACGTAATGTTGCCCCCAATCGGCCCGCTCGGCCGCGCAATTGTTAACCAACGCGCGCGGGCGATTCGTCCGTCGCCTAGGCTGGGAACGACCTAAGGATGGACGTCAAGTTTGTGATCGACCGGCTGGCGGAGAACGCCCGCCCCATCGGTATCGCCATCTTCGTCGCCTGCGCCCTGACGCTGCTGCTCAGGACCCGGGTCGCGCGCAGGCTTCGGACAGCTATCGAAGAGACGGTTTTCAGTAACTGGCGCCTGGCATTGCTCGGCACGACGGGTCTGGTTCTGTCGGCCGCGGCAGGGTGGCGAACCTGGGAAGGAATGTACAATTTCACCGGTGAGCCATTGCTTTCCGGCATGGTCACGTTCGGCATTCAGGGCATCATGCTGATCGTCGCGTGGCTGATCGGCGAAAGCTTCGCGACCGGCATGAACCGGCAATCGCGGCCGGGACAATCGGCGCTGGTCGGCTCCGGCGCGCAGCCGTGGATCGGCACCTTCATCGGGCTGCTGCTGTTCCTCACCGGCTTCGTGATGTTCTTGCAGTGGTCGGGCGGAGACGCTGCCAAGCATGCAGCCGGCATCTCCGACGTCGACTGGTCGACGGCCGGGAACAAATTTCTGATGTTCGGCGCCGGGCTACTGCTCGTGGCGCTGTTCGCCCTCTATGCGGCAAGCGACATCGTGCGGCCCTACATCCAGGTCGTCCGCATCATCATTCGCAATTCGATGCTGTGGCTGATGTTCTTTGCCTGCATGGCGACGAGCGTGTTTTTCTCGTTCGACAGTTTCTTCACCTCGATCTTTCCGCAGTCTGAGCGCGTGCGCGCGGCCGAACTGCGCGCGCAAAATCAGGTTTCAGGTATCGTCTCCGATATCGAGCAGGCGATCGCGACGCGACGCGGCGCCCTGGCGGAAGAACTGTTCACGACCGACGCCTGGAAGACCTATGACGGCCAGCTTGAGAAGATCACGCAGGCGGCGACGCAATCGCAGAGCGTGATCGAACAGTACGTCAACGATCAGATCGAAGAGCGCCGACGCGCCGTCCAGGAGCAGCAGGAACGGGCGGCTTCGGCGCAGGCTGGACAGGTCGGGCTGGCGGGACGCAAAACGTCCCTGACTGACGAAAAAGCGACGCTTGCCGCTCAGCGGCCTGAGCTGGCGGCCGACTATGCCACCAAGAAAGCCGACTACGATCAAAAGCTCAGGGACGTCGATGCCAAGCGGGTCGAAGCACTCGCCGAAGACAAGGGCGTCGAAGGCAGCGGCAAGGCCGGGCGCGGGCCGCTTTATCGTCAGCGCATGGGTGAGCTGTCGCAATTGCAGGCGGCGGCGCAGATCGCGCAAGAGCGCATGGCGAACGCGCAGAAGCGTCTGACGGCAGTTGAATCTCGTCTGGGCGCCATCAACACCGAGCTTGCGACGCTCGACGGCGATCTCGCCAAGTACAAGGGCGAAGCCGAGACGGCCGAGCAGCGCATCAAGCTCGCCCAAGACAACACGCAGACCGACGCCGGGCCGAAGCTCGATCCATCGCGGATCCTGCCGCTGTTTGAGCGGACGAAATCGGAATTCCGCGCCGATCCGACGGTCGAGCATCTCAACGCCGTGCAGACTATGTGCGGCGACATCTATACGGCGATGCAGGCGACGCCCGAGACGAAATCGCTGGTCAATGGCATCGACTGCGATCCAAAGACGACGGCTGACGCGGCGTCGACGCTGTTCACGCTGCAAGCCGGCGTCAAAGTCTTCGAGAATACCTGCGTCGGCGGCGACAAGCTCAACGCCAACACGTCGACGGACGCGCTGTTCGCGTTCGCGCGGCGCTGCCTTTCAGACAGTGCATTGCCGAGCAACGACACGGACGCGCTGCGGACCGAGATCAACCGCATCGAGCTGTCGCGCGATGACAAAGCCCACCGCTTCGTCGTGACGCTCAACGCCTTCCAGGACGGCAACCGCCTCGCCTATCTGGCACTGGCGATCGCGATCGGCCTCGACGGCTTGATTTTCATGTCGGGACTGTTCGGCGCCAACGCCGTGCGCTCCCCGCTGTCTGACATTCCGAGCTATCGCTCGCGGTCGGGCGCGCAGCTTGAAGCGACAATCAACGCCGCGCTCGGTGCCCATCCCTACGAGACGGCGTGGCTGGCGCTGACGTCGTTCCGGCCGATCACCAACCAGGATGGATTTTCGGCGCTGGCGGACTTGAGCCAGATGGAGCGGTCGCAGGCCGATCGCGTGCGCATGGTGCTGACGGCGGGCGCCGATATCGGCGCGGTCGAATCCGTGAGCCTCAATCCTGAGCGGTACCGGGTGCGCAGCGAACTGCGCGAATACCTCTCGTCGATTTGCGATAAGCAGTTCAAGACCGATGCGACCGCGAAGGACCGGGCGCGCCTCGAGCAGCTTGTGTCTGCCGCGCTGGCGCCGCATCCGCGCGAACATTCAGAAATCGTGCTCAACACGCTGGAGCCGATCCGCGAAACGGAAGGTTTCACGTCGATGGTGACGCTTTCCGAGATCACCAACGACTACGACTCGCGTGTCGTTCGCCGCGTGATGAATGCGGGCTCGGCCGTGAAGGCGGTGGCGCCTGACGTCAAGATCGACGACCGCTATTACATTCGCCCGGCGCTCTATGAAACGCTGCTGCTGATTCGCGCGACGGCACCAGAGGGCTCGGCGTACGGGCGTGATCGCGCTCGGTTCGAGGGTGTTCAGGAGCGTCCGGCGATCGAGGCGGGAGCGCTTCGCGCCGCTCAACCCGAATTGCCGCTTCAGAAGGGCAGCGTGCCGGAAATCGAACGGCGGCGTGATCGGCCGGCGTTGCCGGGGCTGCAGCCGCTCTCGCTCGATGAGAGGCTTCGGCTGTCGGCGCATTATCGCGAAGCGCTGCTCGAGGCCGTGCACCTGCAGTCGGAGATCGTCGACAAGCGGCTGACGCTGCCGCAGTCGCGCGACGCCGTGCTCGAAGCATGGAAGGCGCTCAACGCCCACAGCAAGAAGAATGAAAATCTCGATTTTCTGCTGCGGGAATTCCAGAACGAGCAGGATCGCATCCTGAGTGAAGTCTATTCGCGGCTGCGTAGCGAGAACGGCGGCGACGAACGCAAGCAGGCGTTGCTCGACGGCGTCGATGGGCGGGTGCGCAACGATCTGACGCTATACATGCTGTTTCCGGAAATGGGCCTCGTCACGTATCTCATCGATGAGCTTGAGAATGCGGCGCAGCCCGACGATGGCCTCGTTCATGGCGAGCAGGACTTGAAAGATCAGCTCAAATACGTGCGCGAGGCTCTCGGCAAACTCGATCTCGACAATCCGCGCTCGTGGGACGAGATCCGCCAGCGGCTGGCGATGCGGACGGGAACGGAGTTCCGCAATTTCCTGAACAAGCCGTACCGCGACGGCCCCGACGACAACGACGTTTGAACGCCGCGGGCAATACTGGCTGAGCAGTTGAACTCGCGGCCCTGGATGGCCGCCTCAAGGGCGGCGATGAGGACGGGGGGCCAAGAGATGGCGGCTGCGGTTAGAGTTTGAAGTCGACGACGGTCTGACGTTGCGTGCCGAGGCCTTCGATCTTCAGGTCAATGACGTCGCCGGGCTTTAGGAATTCTTTCGGATTGCGCGCCGTGCCGACGCCGGGCGGCGTTCCCGTGGTGATGATGTCGCCGGGCTCCAGCACCATGAATTCGGTGACGTAGGCGAGCAGCTCGGGGATCTTGAAGATCATCGTCGCGGTCGAGCCGGTCTGCTTGCGTGCGCCGTTGACGTCGAGCGACATTGCGAGGTCATCGACGTTCGGGATCTCGTCAGGGGTCACCAGCCAGGGGCCGATCGGCCCGAAGGTCTCCGCCGATTTGCCCTTCACCCATTGGCCGCCGCGTTTCGACTGGAAACGGCGCTCCGAGACGTCGTTACAGATGCAATAGCCGGCGATGTAGTTGGCCCAGTCCTTGGCTTCGACGTAGCGCGCGCGGGCGCCGATAACGAAGGCAATCTCGACCTCCCAGTCGAGGTGGCGAGAATTCCGCGGGATCATGACGTCGTCGTTGGGGCCGACGATCGAGGTGGTCGCCTTGTTGAACAGGATCGGCTCGGTCGGGATTTCCTGACCCGTCTCCTTGGCGTGGTCGACGTAGTTCAGGCCGATGGCGATGAAGTTGTGGGTGCCGGCTACGGGCGGCCCGAGGCGGACACCGCCCGGCGCCTTCGGCAGCGTCTCGAGATCGAGGGCGCGGAGCTTCGCCAGCGAGGTCGGCGAAAGGTACTGGCCGGCGAGATCTGGGATGATCGCGGAAAGGTCGCGAATGTCGCCGTTGCCGTCGAGGATGCCGGGCTTTTCGGCACCCGGGGCACCAAAGCGAACGAGTTTCATTGTAGGTCTCCAAAGATGACGGCCGTCGGCGCCGGCTGAGCTTCTAAGCAGAAAAGAGATGGTCTGCAATCTCGCCTCTTGTCGTGGCGAGGGCGGCTCGCCGGATGGTAGAGTCGGCAGCGGAACTCGTTTGCCGCTCACTCGTTTTCCTTTGGTTGCATAGCTGTCGGTCACCGGCGCGCGCCTGAAACGGCGTGCGTCTTGGCATGCGGATTGGGGATCACCGAATGCAAGTTCGAGTTACGCCGTGTCTGTCCATCGTGCTTGCGACTGCGATGGGCGTCGCGGGACCACATTTCGCTGTGGCGGATACCGCCTCGGGCGACGCGGCGGCCAAGCAGCCGGTTGCGAATTCATCGGAGGCCGACGCTGCCAAGAAGCCCGCCGAGAAAGCGCCGGCGCCTGACACACCGGCTGTCGTCGTCGATGACACCAACGTCGAGAGCCTGCTCGGCAAAGACGTCGTAAGCGCGTCCGGCGAGAAGCTTGGACAGATCACCGATATCCTTGTCAGCCACTCAGGTGAGATCCGGGCTGCCGTCATCGATTTCGGAGGCTTCCTTGGCGTCGGATCGCGCAAGATCGCAGTCGCGTGGCCGACGCTGCAATTTTCGAAGTCGGGCATCACTCTCAGCATGACGCGTGACGAACTTCGCATGACGCCCGAGTATCATCAAGGCGAGCCCGTGGTCATCGTCGGAGCAGCGGCGGCGACAGCACCGTCCGCGCCTCCACCAACCACCACGGAGTCGTCGCCGCCGGCATCGGCGAAATGAGCGGCGCGCTCGCCCGGGACGCAACCCCTCATCCGCAGCGTTCGCCGGGCTGAAACATGCGCGGCTTCAAATGGCCCAGGCGGCCGTCGCATAAAGGGCCGTCACGCAAGAGCCAATGGGGCGTCGATGCATTTGCGTTCTTCCTTGCCGATGCGCAGGTCGGGTTCGGGCCGTTTCTCACGGTCTACCTGACGTCTGAAAAATGGACGAGCGCGGATATCGGTCTCGTGCTCACCATCGGCAGCATCTTCGCTTTGGTTGGGCAGGTGCCCGGCGGCGCGCTCGTCGATGCGATCGGGCGTGAGCGAACGCTCGGCGCGACCTCGACGCTCATCATCGGCGCGACGGCGTTCTCGATTGCGATATGGCCGCAGTTCACCGCGGTTTTTCTGGCGCAGGTCTTTCATTCGGCCGCCAGCGTCATCACCGGGCCAGCGCTTGCAGCGATCAGTCTCGGGCTCGTCGGACACAAGCTCATTGGCGAACGCCTGGGCCGGAACGCGCGGTTCGCGTCGCTCGGAAGTATGTTCGCGGCAGCAAGCATGGGCGCGACCGGCCACTACATTTCCAATCAGGCCGTGTTTTTTGTCGCGGCCGCAATGACCATACCGGCCGTGCTCGCGCTGTATTTGATTTCGCCGGCGGACTTTCATCGCGAGGAAGTGACGCCGAAGCAAGAGCCGCACTACGACATCATGACGGCGGTGCGGACGCTGGTGACCAACCGACCATTGCTGATCCTGGCGGGGACCGTCTGCCTGTTCCACCTCTCGAACGCGTCGCTGATGCCGCTGGTCGCGAACCTGATTACGCA